>NZ_JBEYVJ010000199.1:0-13120 GCF_040643935.1 Kitasatospora sp. NPDC047058
CCGTCGGCCAGCAGAAGGGGACGAGCCTGCTCACCGCGCAGCTCGGTGCGAGCCCCGAGCAGGCCGCCCAACTCGGCAAGGCTGCGGGCAAGTTGATGCGCAACCGGCTCACCGCGGCGACCGGGCTGCGGCTGCCGGCCACGCTGGTCTTCGACTACCCGAACCCGGCCGCCCTCGCGGGGCACCTGCGCGGACGGCTCGGCGGCGGGACGGCCACCGGCCCGGAGGCCCCGGTCCCGGTCGGGGCGGCGGCCCACGACGAGCCGATCGCGATCGTCGGGATGAGCTGCCGGTTCCCGGGTGGGGTCACCGGCCCCGAGGACCTCTGGCGCATGATCGCCGACGGGCAGGACGCGATCTCGGCGTTCCCCGCCGACCGCGGCTGGGACCTGGAGGGCCTGTACGACCCGGACGCCGCGCACACCGGCACCTCGTACACCCAGGCGGGCGGGTTCGTGCAGGACGCCAGCGCGTTCGACGCCGGGTTCTTCGAGATCAGCCCGCGCGAGGCGCTGGCGATGGACCCGCAGCAGCGCCTGCTCCTCGAACTCTCCTGGGAGGCCTTCGAGCGGGCCGGCATCGACCCGGCGTCCCTGCGCGGCAGCCAGACCGGCACGTTCGTGGGCGGGTACACGTCCGGGTACGAGATGAGCGTGCTGGCGCACGGCGGCGCCGAGGCCGAGGGCCACCTGATGACCGGGATCGCGACCAGCATCCTGTCCGGCCGGCTGGCCTACACGTTCGGCCTGGAGGGGCCGGCGGTGACGGTCGACACGGCGTGCTCGTCGGCGCTGGTGGCGCTGCACCTGGCCGCGCAGGCGCTGCGGTCCGGCGAGTGCTCGATGGCGCTGGCCGCAGGCGTGACGATCATGGCCACGCCGGGCACGTTCGTCGAGTTCTCGCGGCAGCGCGGGCTCGCTCCGGACGGCCGCTGCAAGGCGTTCGCCGCCGCGGCGGACGGCACCGGCTTCGCCGAGGGCGCGGGCGTGCTCGTGGTCGAGCGGCTGTCCGACGCGCAGCGCAACGGGCACCGGGTGCTCGCCGTGCTGCGGGGCAGCGCGACCAACCAGGACGGCGCGTCGAACGGTCTGACCGCCCCCAACGGTCCGTCGCAGCAGCGGGTGATCCGGGCCGCCCTGGCCAACGCCGGCCTGCACACGGACGAGGTCGACGCGGTCGAGGCGCACGGCACGGGCACCCGGCTGGGCGACCCGATCGAGGCCCAGGCGATCCTCGCGACGTACGGGCAGGACCGGCCGGAGGAGCGGCCGCTCTGGCTCGGCTCGGTGAAGTCCAACATCGGGCACACCCAGGCCGCGGCCGGCATCGCCGGTGTGATCAAGATGGTCCTCGCCCTCCAGCACGGCCGGCTGCCCGCGACGCTGCACGTGGACGAGCCCACGCCGCACGTCGACTGGTCGGAGGGCCGGGTGCGGCTGCTGACCGAGCCGGTGCCGTGGCAGGCGGACGGGCGTCCGCGCCGGGCGGGCGTCTCCTCGTTCGGGATCAGCGGCACCAACGCGCACGTCATCGTCGAGGAGGCCCCCGCCATGGCCGGCCCGGTCGTTCCCGCCACGCCGTCGGCACCCCCGGCGGTGGTGCCCTGGGTGCTGTCCGGGCGGACCGCGGAGGCGCTCCGGGCCCAGGCCGGGCGGCTGCGCGAGTCCCTGCTCGAACGGCCGGAGGCGGACCCGGTGGACATCGGGTTCTCGCTGGCCACCACGCGCACGGTCTTCGACCGCCGGGCGGTCGTGCTGGGCGGGGACCGGGACGGCCTGCTCGCGGGCCTCGCCGTGCTCGCCGCCGGCGTGCCGACCAAGGACGTCCTGACCGGCACCGCGGCCGCGGGCCGCAAGCCGGTGTTCGTCTTCCCCGGCAGCGACTCCCGGTGGCTCGGTTCCGCCGCCGCGCTGCTGGACGAGGCGCCGGTCTTCGCGGCCCGGATCGCGGTGTGCGAGGAGGCCCTGGCCCCGTACGTGGACTGGAAGGTGACCGAGGTGCTGCGCGAGGGGCCGGCCGGTCCGGCGCTCGACCGCCCCGAGGTCCTCCAGCCGGTGCTGTGGGCGGTGATGGTGTCGCTGGCCGCGCTGTGGCGCTCGGCGGGCGTGCACCCGGCCGCCGTCGCCGGCCACGCCGTGGGCGAGCTCGCGGCCGCGCAGGTGGCCGGTGTGCTGTCGACGGCGGACGCGGCCAGGCTCGCCGTGCTGGCCGGCCGTTCCCCGGCCGGCGCCGACCCGGGCCTGCCGGAACTCGCCGCCGTCCGCCCGCGGGCGGGCACGGTGCCGGTGTTCTCCGCCCGGGCCATGGCCTGGGTCGAGGGCGCCGGCCTGGACGCCGGCCACTGGTGCGCCGGCCCGCAGGACGCCGTGCCGGTGGGGGAGTTGGCGGACGCCCTGGCCGGCGCCGGGTACAGCGCCTTCGTCGAGGTCAGTCCCGACCCGGTGCTCACCACCGCCGTCACCCGAGCCCTGGACGACCAGGGACTGCGGGCCGAGACCACCGTCACCGGGACGCTGCGGCATGGGGAGGGGGCACTGCGGTCGTTCACGGCCGGACTGGCCGCCCTCCACGTCCACGGGGTCGCCGTGGACTGGGCCGCGGTCCTGGGCGGCGGGAGCCGGGTCGAGCTGCCGACCTACGCCTTCCAGCGGGAGCACTACTGGCCGCAGCCGCCGGCCGTCCGGCCCGGCTCCGGACCGGTCCCGGCCGGTGCCGCCTCACCGGGTGAGCAGCGGTTCTGGGCCGCGCTGGAGGACAAGGACATGGCCGCCCTGGCCGAAGTCCTGGGCCTGGACGAGCCGTTGCGGGACGACATGCCGCTGGGCACGGTCCTGGCGCAGCTCTCGACGTGGCGCCGACGGGAGCGCGAACTCGCGCCGCCGGCCGGCCCGCAGGGCGACGACGAGGGCCGGCCCGGGCCCGGGCACCTCGCCTGGGTGCGGCAGCTGGCGGGGCTCTCCGGGGCCGGCCGGCAGGAGCTGATGCTCGACCTGGTGCGCCAGGAGATCGCCGCGATCCTCGGCTACCCGTCGGTCGACCGGGTCCGCCCGAACGGCGACGTCTTCGAGATGGGCATGAACTCCATGACGGCCGTTCAACTGCGGGAAAGCGTCACCGAGCTGACCGGACTTAAACTGCCGGAGGGCTTCGTCTATGACCTCTACATGCCGGAAGCGATCGCGGAGTTCCTGCTCGGCGAGCTGACGGCGGCGCTCCCGGAAAGTGCCGGCGACCAATGAGGGTCTTCCGGGAATCCGGGACCGCGCCGGAATCCGACCGGCTTTTCGAAAACCAGTTCCGCGGGCTGCACCGCAGGAAATCCAGCCATCCGACTCCGAAGACGGGATGAGAAAGTGCCGAACGAGAACGCCTGGAGCGTCATAACCGCCCCCACGTCGAACTCCCTGATTCTCGGAATCGACTTCCCGGCGGCCGGACGCCGCGAGGCCGGGTTCGAGGACCTCGCCGAGAAGATGGGTGCGGCCTGGTCCGGCCACGGCATCCTGCAGACCACGCCCCCGCCGGTCCGCCTGGCCGACCGGCCGTCCGGCGACTTCTACACCGACTTCTGGATGCGGGACGGCGAGTGGGAGAAGTACGAGGTGGTGGCCGTGCTCGGCTACTGCGTCGGCGGCGTCTACGCGGGGGAGATCGCGGAGCGCCTGGCCCGGAAGCAGGGCAAGGCACCCAAGGTGATCCTCTTCGACGCCCAGGTCACCGACCTGCAGCTGCTCGAATCGGAGATCCACAAGATGATCGGGCTGGCCGGCCCGGTCTTCTCCGCGGACGAGGCGGAGCACGCCCGGAAGCGCGCCGCCGAGATCGTCGGCACCCCGTCGGTCGGCCTGCTCGACGCCGCCGTCGAGATCGTCGGCCTCTACCGCGAGATGGCCTCCATCGCGTTCCAGCGGATCGGCCTCGCCGAGGCCCGCCGGGACGAGGTCGTCCTGCTCTTCGAGTCGTACATGACGTGGCTCTCCGCCGCCTCCCAGATCGACCCGAGCCGGGCCTGGGGCGACTCGCTCTCCATCACCTCCTCCGACTACGCCGAGCTCGAGCGGACCGGCGCGGCGACCGTCGTCAACGCGGCCAAGGCGCTCGGCCGGCGGATCGAGCTGGAGATCGGCCACGTCGACCTGCTGCGTCACGACTCCACGGTCCGTGCCCTGCTCGACAGCGCCGAATTCTGAGTGCGATGAAGACCTCGAGCAAAGAGAAGGCCCTCTGGCTGCTGGAGCAGCTGGTCCCCGGGACCGGGGTCAACAACCTGGGGCTCGGCCTCCAGGTGAGCGGCCGGCTCCGGCCGGACGCGCTGAGGGCGGCTCTGGCCATCGTGGCCGGCCGGTTCGAGGTGCTGCGGACCGTCTACCGCACGACCGGGGCGGACCTGGTCAAGGAGGTCGTCCCCGCAGGCGAGTTCGCCCTGGACGTCGAGCCGCTCGACCTGTCGGGCGGCCCGCTGGAGGGGGACCTCACGGCGTTCGCCGACCGCCCCTTCCCGCTCGACGGGCGGCCCCTGGTCCGGGTCGGACTCGCCGCCCACCCGGACGGCGACGTCCTCTGCGTGGCGGTGCACCACCTGGTGTTCGACATGGTCTCCGTCGCCCTCTTCCTCCAGGCGTTCATCCCGGTCTACGACGCGATCGCGGCGGGACGTCCGGTGCCGGCGCAGGCGACTGCGCCGGCCCCGGCCCTCGCCGAGCCCGAGCCGCGGCCCGCCGACCTGTCCTACTGGCGGGAGACCCTGGAGGGCTTCCAGCCGGACGGCCTCGACCTCTGGTGCGGCACCCCGCGCGGCCGGCAACCGAGGACGGCGGGTTCCAGCGCGAGCCGGGCGCTCTCCGCCGGGGCCCAGCAGGCCGTGGTGCGGCTGCAGCGGGAGACCAGGGCGCCGCTCGGCGCGGTGATGCTGGCCGCGTACGCCGCCCTGCTCGCCTCGCACGGCGCCGGACCCGACCTCGTCGTCGGCTCCCCGGTCAACGTCCGCGGGGCGAACACCGCCGCCATCGGCTACCACGTCAACGTGGTGCCGGTCCGGATCCGGGTGGACCTCGCCGAGGGCTTCCGCGTCCTCGCCCGCCGGGCCCGGGACGCGTTCCTCGGGGCGATGGCGCACGCCGACACCCCGGTCGACGAGCTGACCGGGGAACTCCCCGGGATCGGCACGTCCTGGCAGACCCAGCTCTTCCGGCACCTGTTCAACTTCCTGCCCGAGGCGCCGGCCGTCGAACTGTCGGTCGACGGCATGGCGGCGCGGGTGCTGACGGTCGAGAACCCGCACAGCAAGTTCGACCTGGAACTGGTCGGCTCGCCCTCCCGGGCGGAGGTCGTGTTCCGGTACTCCGAGACGCTGGCCCGCGCCGACGTCGAGGCGATGCTGGACCGCTTCGACGCCCTGCTGGTCGCGGCCGACCAGGACCCGGACCGGCCGCTCGGCGAGACGGCGGGCTGGAGCGACGCCGACCGCCGGGCCGTCCGGCAGCCCGACGGCGCCGCGGCCCCGGCCGTGCACCCGGCCCTGCCCGCGGCGTTCCGCGCCTGGGCGGAGAAGGCGCCCGACGCCCCGGCCGTGGTCGACGGCGGTCACACCGTCAGCTACGCGCAGCTGGACGGGGCCGCGGCCGCCGTCCGCACGCTGCTGGCCGGTGCCGGCGTGCGCGCGGGCGACACGGTGGCCGTCGCCGCACCCCGGGGCGAGGCCGCGGCCGCCGTCCTCGGCGTCTGGCGGGCCGGCGCCGTCGTCCTGCCGCTCGACCCCGGGCACGACCCGTCCTGGCTGACCCGGCAGCTCACGCAGTCCCGCGTGACCGCCGTCCTCACCGGGACCGGGGTCCGGCTGCCCGACGAGCCCGGCCTGCCCCCCGTCCTTCCGCTGGCCGACGCCCCGGCGCCCGGTCCCGCCGTGCCGAACGAGGCCGCCGAACCGGCCGGCCCCGCCTGCGTGCTCCACACCTGCGGGGACGCCGGGCAGCCGGTCGCCACCGTGCTGAGCCACGAGGGCCTCGCGGACACGGTCGGCCACTTCGCGGCCGAACTCGGCGTCGGGCCCGGCACCGGCGTCCCGGCGCTCGCCGCGCCCGCCACCTTCGACGCGCTCTTCGACGCCTTCCTGCCGCTGAGCGCGGGCGGCCACTGCGTGGTCGTCCCCGACGAGGCCCGGACCGACGGCGCCGCGCTCCGGGACGCCGCCGGCCGCCACGGCACGACCGTCGCCGTGGTCCCGCCCGGCACCCCGGCCCGCCTCCTGGCGGACCTGGCCCGGCAACTGCCCGGACTGACCGTCCTGGCCGCGGGCGACGAGCTGTCCGCCGGAACGGCGGGCCTGCTCCTCGCGGCCGGCTGCCGGCTGCACGCCGGCTACGGCACCCCGGAGACCACCGGTTGGGCCATCTCCGGCCGCGTCGACGGGCCCGACGAGCCCGCCCGGGGACGGCCGGCCGCCCGCACCCGGGCCTTCGTCACCGCCCCCGACGGGCGCGAACTGCCCGTCGGCCTCCGCGGCGAACTCCGCCTCGCCGGACCCGCCCTGGCCCTGAGCGGCCCGGACGACCCGGCGTTCCCGGACGACCCGCGCCACGGCCGTCACCACCGCACCGGGGAACTCGCCCGCCGGCGGCCCGACGGAACCGTCGAATGGCTCGGCCGAGCCGACCGCCGGGTCACCACCGGCGACGGCGCGGTCGGCCTCGGCCACGTCGAGGCCGACCTGCTCGGCCGCCCCGGCGTGATCGCGGCCGCGGCCCTCGCCGTGCCGCAGCCCGACGGCGAACACGCCGTCGTCGCCTTCGCCGAGACGGCCGGGACGACCGGGACGGCCGGGACAGCCGGGACGACCGAGACCGCCGCGGACACCGACGGCCCGTTCGCCACCGGCATCCCCGGGCGGATCGTCCGCCTGGCCCGCCTCCCCAGGACACCCGACGGCCGTCCCGACCGGGACGCCCTCCTGGCGCTCGCCCGGACGGCACTCGACCAGGACACCGGCCGACCGGACGAGGGGGCGGACGACGCACTCGTCCGCGACCTCGTCGCGATCTGGCGCGAGCTGCTCACCATCGAGGCGAACGCACAGACCGACTTCTTCGCCTCGGGCGGCCACTCGCTGCTCGCGGCCGTCCTGGCCCAGAAGATCGAAGAACTCACCGGTACGTCCCTTGAGCTCGGCGACGTGTTCAAGCACCCGACCCCCACCGCTCTCGCCGCGCGACTGCGCGGGTGACGGGCGGCTGACGGCACGCCGGGTCGCCACGACCCGGCCTGCCGTCAGGAACCGGCTCACCACACCGCAGGGAAGAATCCATGACCGCTTTTGAGGACCACCGCCTCGCCATCATCGGCGCGGGCGTGATGGGCACCAACATCTCGGCGCTCGCCCTCGGCCACGGCGTCTCCGTCGTCCTGGTCGACGTCGACGAGACCGTGCTGGAGACGGCACGGCAGACCATCAAGCAGAAGCTGCGCCACGCCCAGCTCATGGGCGTGCTGCCGGCGGACCGCCCGCAGGGCACGCTGACCACCAGCGTCTCCCTCGACGACATCGCGGACGCCACCACCGTCGTCGAGGCCGTCACCGAGGTCGACAAGGTCAAGCAGGAGGTCCTCTCCGCGGCCTCCCGCGTGGTCTCGCCCGGCACGACCCTGATCTCCAACACCTCGTGCATCCCGATCAACGAGATGGCCGACTGGATCGTGCGCCCCGAGGACCTCGTGGGCGTGCACTTCATGAACCCCTCCTACATGATCAAGATGGTCGAGGTCATCCGCGGCCCGCGCACCGAGCCCGCGGTCCTGGAGCAGGCCGTCGAGCTGCTCACCGTCCTCGGCCGCGAGTCCCTCGTCATCGACGACTCGGCCGGCTTCGTGATCAACCGCCTGCTGCACCCGCTGATCAACACCGCGGCCATGCTCGTCCAGGAGGGCGTCGCCTCCGTCGAGGTCGTCGACGGCCTGCTGGAGGGCTGCCTCGGACACTCCACCGGCCCGCTGCGCACCGGCGACCTCATCGGCCTGGAGAACCTGGTCGACTCGCTGAACGTGCTCTACGAGCGCCGGGGCGACGAGAGCTGCCGCCCCTGTGACCTCCTGCTCGAAAAGGTGCGGGACGGCCACCTCGGCCGGAAGACCGGCCGGGGCTTCTACGACTACGGAAAGGTCGCATCGTGACCGTCCATGGGGACAACACTCCGCTGACCGCCGAGACCCTCCAGAAGGAGATCCTCGGCTTCCTCACCGAGCGCATCAAGACCGACGTCGAGCTGGACCAGGACCTCTTCGCGTCCGGTGTGGTCTCCTCGATGTTCGCGATGCAGCTCGTCGTCCACCTGGAGGAGGCGTACGACATCGCCATCGTCGGCGCCGACCTCAAGCTCGACAACTTCCGCACCGTGGTGGGCATGAGCAGCCTCGTGCTGCGCCTGAAGGGCGACACGGAAGCGGCCGGGAATGCCTGACCGACTCGCCGACGAGCGCGCCTTCATCGGCGGGCTCGTCGGCGCCCGGGCGGCCGCCTGGGACGTCGCGGGCGAACTGCCCGCCGACCTGCTGCACACCATGGGGGCCAAGGGCCTGCTGTGCGCGCAGGTCCCGGCGTCCTACGGCGGCCTGGGGCTGAGCAGCCGGGAGAACGGCGAACTCACCGCGTACGTCGGGAGCCTGTGCAGCTCCCTGCGGTCCATCATGACCTCGCAGGGCATCGTCGCCTGGACGATCCAGCGCTTCGGCGACCGGGAGCAGCGGCGCACCTTCCTCGCGGAGCTGACCGGCGGGAAGCTCACCGCGGTCGGCTTCAGCGAGCCGGGCGCCGGCAGCGACCTGGCGGCCATGCAGACCCGCATCAAGGCCGACGGGGACGGGTTCGTCATCGACGGCGAGAAGAAGTGGGTCACCGGCACCCGCTACGCCGACTTCGTCCTGATCATCGCCCGGCACGGTGACGGCGAGGGCGCCGCCGCCGCGATCGTCCCCGTGGACGCGCCGGGCGTGCACATCGAGCTGGTGCCCAGCCCGATGGGCTGCCGGGCGGCCGGCCACGCCAACATCCGCCTCGACAACGTCCGGCTGCCGGCCACCCACGTGCTGGGCGGCGGCGGGCAGCCCCTGTCGATGCTGTTCACGACGGCGCTCTCCTACGGGCGCGTGTCGATCGCCTGGGGCTGCGCCGGCATCCTCCAGGCCTGCCTGGCCGCCGCCACCCGGCACGCCAGGCACCGGCAACAGGGAGGCGTGGCGCTCGCCGAGCACCAGCTCGTCCGCGCGCACCTGGCGGAGCTGCTCATCGCCGAGCAGGTCGCGCTCCGCGCGTGCGAGCACGCCAGCGGGCAATGGGACTCCGCCGCACCGGACATGGGCCTGATGGCGGTCCTCGCCAAGCACGTCAGCGCGGGCCACGCCGCCCGGAGCGCGGCCACCGCGGTCCAGCTCCTCGGGTCGGCCGGCGCCGAGGACGGGCACGTGGTGGCCCGTGCGTTCCGGGACGCGAAGCTCATGGAGCTCATCGAAGGCAGCAACGAGATCTGCCAGTTGATCCTGGCGGACCACGCCCTGTCGCTCACCGACTGACGTCCGTCCCGACCGAAGTCCGACCGAAGTCCGACCGAAGCTGGTAGGAGAACCCCGTGGCTGAGAAGCCAACCCTCGTGAAGTGCCTGGTCTGGGACCTGGACAACACCGTCTGGGACGGCACTTTGCTGGAGGACCCCAACGTCGAACTGTTCCCCGGAATCCGTGACACCATCGTCGAGCTCGACTCCAGGGGAGTCCTGCATTCGGTCTCCAGCAAGAACGACCACGACCTCGCCTGGGGCCGGCTCGAAGAACTGGGCCTCGCCGAGTACTTCGTGCACCCCCAGATCGGGTGGGGCCGCAAGTCCGACGCGGTCAAGCTGATCGCCGAGCGGCTCAACTTCGCGCAGACGGCCGTCGCGTTCATCGACGACCTGCCCACCGAGCGCGCCGAGGTGAACTTCCACGCGCCCGACATCCGCTGCTACGCCGCCGACCAGGCGGCCGAGCTCACCGGCCTGCCCGAGTTCAGCCCCGAGATCGTCACGGTCGACGCCCGGCGCCGCCGCGAGATGTACCAGGCGAGCTTCCGCCGGGACGCCGAGAAGGACACCTTCAGCGGCCCCGACGAGGAGTTCCTGCGCACCCTCGACCTCGTCATGGAGATCAAGCGGGCCGACGAGGAGGACATCTCGCGGGTCGAGGAACTGACCCTGCGCACCAGCCAGATGAACGCGACCGGCGTCCACTACTCCGACGCCGCGCTGCGCGCGCTGCTGGCCGACCCGGACCACGAGGTGCTCACCGTCGCCCTCGCCGACCGGTTCGGTCCGCACGGCGCCGTCGGTGTGCTCCTCCTGGAGCGCCACCGGGAGCTGTGGCACCTCAAGCTCCTCGCGACCTCGTGCCGCGTGGTGACCTTCGGTGCCGGCGCGGTCATCCTCAACTGGCTGATCGACCAGGCGGCCCGGGCCGGCGTGCACCTCGTCGCCGACTTCAAGCAGACCGAGCGCAACCGGATGATGGACATCGCCTACCGGTTCGCGGGCTTCGCCAACGACCCGTGCGCCTGCCTGGCCGTCCTCGGCGAGCCCGTCGGCGAGGGCGTCCAGCGCCTGCACCTGCTCGCCGACCGCCGCGAGGGGCCGACGACGATGCGGCTCACCTCGCCGGAGCTGGCCGCGGTCGCGGCCGTGGAGGACGCCGTCGCCTGACGGTGGGGGACGCCGGGGTGTTCCCCCCGACCGTTCTTGAAAGGCGCGCCGATCAACCGGCGCGCCTTTCACGGTTGAACACGTGGTTGTCCGGGTGGGCCGGCTCATATCCTGACCGTCGGGGCTCCGGCGGGCCTTTTGCTCCATTCTCCTTGTACAGCCCTTCTCTTCAGCCCTTTCGTTCAGCCCTTTTTGCGTTGCTGTTCCTCCTTGGCTGAAAGACCTTCGACCAGGTATCGAACTCCCGACCTCCCGAATGCCGAGGGATTTGTGAACGAGACTGATGGGCCGGCCCTGACGGAATTCGCCGCAACCGGTGCGGAGCCGTTGGCGATCGTCGGCATGAGCTGCCGCTACCCCGGCGGGGTCCGTTCGCCCGAGGACCTGTGGAGCCTGCTGGCCGACCGGCGGGACGCCCTGTCCGACTTCCCCGCGGACCGGAACTGGAACCTCGACACCCTGTACGGCGCGGATCCGGAGAGCGCCGGGAAGACCTACCTCACCCGGGGCGGCTTCCTCGACGACGCCGCCGGATTCGACGCGGCCTTCTTCGGCATCCCGCCGCGCGAGGCGCTGGCGATGGACCCGCAGCAGCGGCTGCTGCTGGAGACGTCCTGGGAGGCGCTGGAGCGCGCCGGGATCACCCCGTCCGCGATCCGCGGCACCCGGACCGGCGTGTTCGTGGGCGCCGAGCCGAGGGAGTACGGCCCCCGGCTGCAGGAGGCGCCGGAAGGCGTGAAGGGCTACCTGCTCACCGGCACGACGACCAGCGTGATGTCCGGCCGGATCTCGTACCTGCTCGGGCTGCACGGACCGTCGCTCACCGTCGACACCTCCGCCTCCAGCTCCCTGGTCGCCATCCACCTCGCCGTGCAGGCCCTGCGCTCCGGCGAGTGCTCGCTGGCGCTCGCCGGCGGCGTGTCCGTGATGGCCACCCCGGGGAACTTCGTCGCGTTCAGCGGCCTCCGGGCGCTGTCCTCCGACGGCGTGTGCCGCCCGTTCTCGGCCGGCGCCGACGGGACGGTGTGGTCGGAGGGCGTCGGCCTGGTCGTCCTGGAGCGCCTGTCCGACGCGGTGCGCAACGGCCACACCGTGCTGGCCGTGCTGCGCGGCTCGGCGATCAACTCCGACGGGACCAGCGACGGCCTGACCGCCCCGAACGGCCGGGCCCAGCAGGCGGTCATCCGCCGCGCCCTGGCGAACGCGAGCCTCTCGGCGGCCGACGTGGACGCGGTGGAGGCGCACGGGACGGGGACCAGAGTCGGCGACCCGGTCGAGGCGCAGGCGCTGCTCGCCACGTACGGCCGGGAGCGGCCGGAGGGCCGGCCGCTGTGGCTGGGGTCGGTGAAGTCCAACATCGGGCACACCCAGGCGGCCGCCGGCGTCGCCGGTGTGATCAAGATGGTCATGGCGCTGCAGTACGGCGAGCTGCCCGCGATGCTGCACGCGGACGACCCGTCGCCGCACGTGGACTGGGCGTCGGGCGCGGTGCGGCTGCTGGCCGAGCCGACGCCGTGGCCCGCCGGGGAGCACACCCGCCGGGCGGGTGTGTCGGCGTTCGGGATCAGCGGGACCAACGTCCACGTCGTGCTGGAGGAGGCGCCGGCCGCCGAAGCCGTCCGGGTACCGCGGGTGCCGCAGCCGGCGTCGGTGCTGCCCGGTGCCGGTGCGTGGGTGGTGTCGGGCCGCTCGGCGGAGGCGCTGGCGGCCCAGGCGGGCCGGCTGCGCGCGTGGGTCGCACAGCGGCCGGAGTCGGAACCGGCCGACGTGGCCCGGTCGTTGGCGACGACGCGGTCGGTGTTCGAGCACCGGGCCGTGGTGGTCGGCGCCGACCGTGCGGAGCTGGCGGCCGGCCTGGAGCAGGTCGCCGACGGAGCGTCGGCGGGTGCCGCGGTCACCGGGGTGGCGCGGGCCGGGGCCCGGGTGGGCCTGGTCTTCGCGGGCCAGGGTTCGCAGTGGACCGGCATGGGCCGGGGTCTGTACGAGGGCAGCCCGGTGTTCGCCGAGGTCTTCGACCGGGCGTGCGGGCTGCTGGAGTCGGAGCTCGGGATCCCGCTGCGGGACGTGGTGCTCGGTGCCGAGGGCGTCGACGAGACGCTGGCGGACCGGACGCTGTACGCGCAGACGGGGCTGTTCGCGTTCGAGGTCGGTGTCGCGGCGGTGCTGGCGGCGTCCGGGGTGACGCCGGACGCGGTGGTCGGCCACTCCGTGGGCGAGGTCGCGGCCGCGTACGTGGCCGGGGTGCTCTCCCTGGAGGACGCTGCCCGCCTGGTGGCGGCGCGGGCGCGGCTGATGCAGGCGCTGCCGGCCGGCGGTGCGATGGCGGCGGTCAACGCGCCGGAGGTCGAGGTCCTGGCGACGCTGGCCGAGGGTGCGGTGATCGCGGCGGTCAACGGGCCGGAGTC
>NZ_JBEYVJ010000200.1:0-13061 GCF_040643935.1 Kitasatospora sp. NPDC047058
GCCGACATCGAGGCGGTGGTCGCCCAGTTCGCCGACCTGCTGGCCCGGCCGGAGACCCATCGTCGCTTTCCGTTGCGGGCCCGCCGTCGCTTTCCGTCGTCTTTCTCGTCCTGTGGTCCCGGGACCCTGGTTCTTTGGTCCCAAATCGCCATATTTGGTCAGTATTTTCCTTGCCATTCGGCGCACCGCGCGTTTGGCTGGAAGGCGACTGCGTGACCTCTCCGCACCCGACGGAAGGCTCCCCCAGTGTCTTCGCAACCTGCCACCGGTCATCAGATCCAGGCGGCGGCCGACAACCGCCGATGGTGGGCGCTGGCCGTCATCGCCATCGCCCAGCTGATGATCGTCCTCGACATCACCATCGTGAACATCGCGCTGCCCTCGGCCCAGAAGGACCTCGGCATCTCCGACGCCAACCGGCAATGGGTGATCACCGCCTACACCCTGGCCTTCGGCGGGCTGCTGCTCCTCGGCGGCCGCCTCGGCGACCTCTTCGGCCGCAAGCGCGTCTTCACCATCGGCCTGCTCGGCTTCGCCCTCGCCTCCGCGATCGGCGGCAGCGCGTCCGGGCCGGCGATGCTGTTCGCGGCCCGCGCCCTGCAGGGCGCGTTCGGCGCACTGCTCGCCCCGTCGGCACTGGGGCTGCTCTCGACCACCTTCACCGACCCACGGGAGCGCAGCACGGCCTTCGGCATCTTCGGCGCGATCGCCGGCGGCGGAGCCGCGATCGGACTGCTCCTGGGCGGCCTGCTGACCGAGTACCTGAACTGGCGCTGGTGCCTGTTCGTCAACACCCCGATCGCCATCGCCGCGGCCGTCTCCGCCTACTACGTCCTGACCCGTGACCACATCGCCAAGGGACGCCGGGTCAGACTCGACCTGCCCGGTGCGCTGCTCGGCTGCGGCGGCCTGCTCGCCATCGTGTTCGGCATGTCCGAGGCGGTCAGCCGCGGTTGGAGCGACTGGCTGGTACTGGGCTCGCTGGGCTTCGGCGTGGCCCTGCTGGCGGTGTTCGTGCTGGTCGAGAAGCGGACCGAGCACGCCCTGCTGCCGCTGCACATCGTCGGCGAGCGCAACCGCGGCGGCGGCGCGCTCTCGGTCGGCCTGGCGATGGTCGGCATGTTCGGCCTGTTCCTGTTCCTCACCTACTACCTCCAGGAGATCAAGCACTTCTCGCCGGTGATGTCCGGCGTCTCGTTCCTGCCGATGACCGCCGCGATCGTCATCGCCTCCACCGGCTTCGCGGCCCGGCTGATGACCAGGGTGCCCTCGCGCAACCTGATCGGACCGGGTCTGCTGCTCGCCGCGGCCGGCATGGCCTGGCTCACCCAGATGAAGGTGGACAGCCCCTGGGCCGGCATGGTCCTGCCCGCCGAACTGCTGCTCGGCTTCGGCATGGGCCTGGTGTTCATGCCCTCGATGAGCCTGGCCACCCTCGGCGTCCCCCCGCACGAGGCCGGCGCGGCCTCGGCCACCATCAACTCGGCCCAGCAGGTGGGCGGATCCTTCGGCACCGCCCTGCTGAACACCATCGCGGCCAGCGCCACCGCGAGCTACCTGGCCACCCGGATCGCGTCCGACCCGGCGGTCCGGGCCCAGGGCGCGGTGCACGGGTACGTGGTCGCCACCTGGGTGGCGATGGGCATCCTGCTGCTGGCGGCGCTGATCGCGTTCCTGATGATCAACCACCGGCCGGCCCCCGGGGAGGCCACCGGCGGGACCGGCGCACCCGCCGAGGCCGAGGCGGCCGGCGGCGGGGTGAGCGCCAAGGCCGGGGCGGTGTCGCCCGCCCAGCGGCAGCGGGCCTCGTGAAGCAGTGGGGGACGTGAGAGCACCGGCATCCTGAAACTTTCCGAAAGGTCTTGCAGTCAACGTCCGGCGCCTGCTTGACTCCTGGCGACCCCAGGGATCAAGGAGGCGCCGTCGTGCCGGAGTTCGAGCCCGCATCCGAGTCCACGACCACCACCGAGTACGAGTACGAGCTGCTGGTGGCCGGCGGGGCCGGCGTCGACACCATCGTCCGGGTCGACCGGCTGGAGATCCCGGACGCCGACTCCCGGTACGTGCCGCCGGTCCGCGACTACGTCGCCCACACCGGCAACGGCGTCGCCCTCGGCGCCCACCACCTCGGCCTGCGCACCGCCTTCATCGACCACCTCGGCGACGACCCGCAGGGCGAGCTGATCCTCGCCGAGTACGCCCGCCAGGGCCTGCCGTTCGCGCACCTGGTCTCCCCGCACGGGACCCCGCGCGCGGTCAACCTGGTCGACGCGGCCGGCCGCCGGTTCTCCTTCTACGACGGGCGCCACCCCGCCGACCTGCGCCTGCCGCGCGAGTTCTACCTCCCGTACGTGGAGCGCAGCCGGCACGTCCACCTCTCCATCACCGGCACCAACCGCGACATGTACCCGGACCTGCACCGGCTCGGCCGCACCAGCTCCACCGACCTGCACGACTGGGACGGCGCCGCGGCCCACCACCGCGACTACGCGCTCAACTCCGACCTGGTCTTCCTCTCGGTGGCCGGCTGCCGGGGCCGCCACGAGGAGGTGATGCGGGCGGTCCTCGCCGAGGGCCGGGCCACCGCGGTGATCGCCACCGCCGGCGCGGAGGGCTGTCACCTGCTCGCCCGGGACACCGCGCCGCTGCACCTGCCGGCCGTCGGCCCGGGCCGCCCGGTGGTCGACACCAACGGCGCCGGGGACGCCTTCGTGACGGGCTTCCTGTACGCCTGGTTCCGCGGCCGCCCGCTGCCGGAGTGCGCCCGGGCCGGCTCGGTGGCCGGGGCCTTCGCCTGCACCACGGCCGGGACGCACACCGCGTTCATCACCGCCGACGGGCTCGCGGCCGGGCTGGCCGGCTGACGGTTTCTCATCGTCCTCCCAGTCGGGGATCACACCCCTCCCAGCTCCTTCCGCCATAGTC
Source organism: Kitasatospora sp. NPDC047058 (assembly GCF_040643935.1). NCBI lineage: Bacteria > Bacillati > Actinomycetota > Actinomycetes > Kitasatosporales > Streptomycetaceae > Kitasatospora > Kitasatospora sp. NPDC047058. Next base: position 2,926 of record NZ_JBEYVJ010000200.1, read on the forward strand.
GGGTCCGTACTCGCCGCCGACACCCAGGGCAGGAGCAGACCGGCATGGGCCAGCACCGCAGCCGAACCCCCCGACGCCGCCTTCTGGCCCCCGCCCTGCTCACCGTGCTGTCGGCCTTCACCGTGGCCGCCTTCGTGGCCGGCGCGCACGGCCTGACCTCGGAGGCGACGGCGGTCGGCGGCTCCTCCGGGGTGGCCGTCACGGCGCCGGCCACGCCGCAGACGTCCCCCGCTCCGGCGTCCCCCGCGCCGTCGACCCCGGTGCCGTCGGAGTCCGCCGCCCGTGCGGCGGACCCGGCGGCCACCCCCGCGGTGACGACCCCGCCCGCCGGCACCGCGCCCGCCACCGGCACTTCCACCGCCACCGCGACGCCCCCGCCGACCGCCACGGCGGCCCGCGGCACCACCGCCGAGGCCCCGGCCGGCACCGAATCGGCCACCGTGGGCGCGTTGTTCGAGGGCGCGGTCGAGGCGGGCAACCACTTCTGCACCGCCAGCGTCCTGCACAGCCCGACCGGCAACCTGCTGCTCACCGCCGCGCACTGCCTGAGCAGCACCGACGGTGTCGTCTTCGCCCCCGGGTACCGCAACGGCGAGGCCCCGTACGGCACCTGGCGGGTCACCGCCGTCCACACCACCACCGGCTGGTCCCGCAAGGGCGACCAGGACGAGGACTTCGCCATCCTGGAGACGGCCTCCTCGAACGGCCGCCGGATCGAGGACGTGGTCGGCGGCAACCGGCTCGGCCCCGACGAACCCTTCGACGCCACCGTCCGCCTCTACGGCTACCCGGCCGGCGCCGAGACCTCCAACCTGTGCACCAACACCACCGACCGCGAGGGGAGTTACCAGCGCGTGGTGGACTGCCCGGGCTACCCCGGCGGCACCAGCGGCGGCCCCTGGATCAGCACCGCCACCGGCCACGTGGTCGGCACCATCGGGGGCTACCAGCAGGGCGGCGACACCGACGACACCTCGTACAGCGCCTACTTCGACCACACCATCGCCACCCTCTACGCCGAGGCGGTCGCCGCGGCCTCCTGAGCGGACGGCGCAGACCGGTTCGATCCCGCCGCCCGGTCGCCGCGACGGCGGTGGCCCTCGCCGCCGCCGCGGGGCGCAACGCCCGGCACCGCCGCGGCCGACCGGCCGCCCTCAACTCGCCCCCGGGAACGACAAAGGCCCAGATCCGTGGATGAACTCCACTGACCTGGGCCTCAGTTGCACTTCTCGCGAAGTGCCCCCGGCAGGATTCGAACCTGCGCACCCGCCTCCGGAGGGCGGTGCTCTATCCCCTGAGCTACGGGGGCCTGCTTGGTGTTGTCGTCGCGTTCGCTCCGACGTGGAGAACATTACCAGGCTCGGGGCGTGGTCCGTGCACGGGTTTCCCGGCGGGGGTCCCCGGTTTCCCGGCGGGGGTCCCCCGGCGGGGGAGCGGAAGTGCGCAAAGGCCGGACGGGGCGGGCGGCCCGCCGATACCCTCGGTGAGGTGTCGGGAGTGTCCGGGCGGGTCCTCGTGGTGGACGACAGCGAGGTGATCCGTCAGCTGATCAGGGTCAACCTTGAGCTGGAGGGCTTCGAGGTGGTGACCGCAGCCGACGGCGCCGAGTGCCTGGAGGTGGTCCGGCGGGTCAAGCCGGACGTGGTGACGCTGGACGTGGTGATGCCGAGGCTGGACGGGCTGCGGACGGCGGCCCGGCTGAGGGCGGCGCCGGGGACGAGCGGACTGCCGATCGCGATCGTGAGCGCCTGCTCGCCGGCCGACCTGGACCTCGGGGACGCGGTCGGGGTGGACGCGTACCTGGGGAAGCCCTTCGATCCGGCGGATCTGGTGGCGCTGGTCCGGCGGCTCATGGCCCTGGGCGGGAAGCCCGCCGGGTTTCGCCCTGAGCGAACAGAGCACACGGATCGCGGCTGAGCGCCGCCGACCAGGGCGTTCCCGCCGTCTCAACCGGCAAACCGAGTGGCGGGCGGGCACCCCGTCTCGCCTACGCTTGGCGTCGTGACCCCCGCAGAGCTTTCCCAGGCAGTCCAGGCCGCAGTGAGCGCCGCCGTCGAGGCGGGCGAGCTGGCCGTCGCCGTGCCCGAGCACGTGACGGTCGAGCGGCCCAAGAACAGGGACCACGGCGACTACGCGACGAACGTGGCCCTCCAGCTCGCGAAGCCGGCCGGCAAGCCGCCGCGAGCCGTCGCCGAGGTGCTGGCGGACCGTCTGCGAGGGATCACCGGCGTCGCCAAGGTCGACATCGCCGGCCCGGGCTTCCTGAACATCACCCTGGACACCGCCACCGCGGGTGCGCTGGCCCGCACCATCGTCGAGGCGGGCGAGGCCTACGGCCGCAACGAGGCGCTCAAGGGCCTCCGGATCAACCTGGAGTTCGTCTCCGCCAACCCGACCGGCCCGATCCACATCGGCGGCGTCCGCTGGGCCGCCGTCGGCGACTCGCTGGCGCGCGTGCTGCGGGCCTCCGGCGCCGACGTCACCACCGAGTACTACCTCAACGACGCGGGCGTGCAGATCACCAAGTTCGCCGCCTCGCTGCAGGCCGCCGCGAACGGCCGCGAGGTGCCCGAGGGCGGCTACGTCGGCGAGTACATCGTCGACATCGCCAAGGCGATCACCGGCGCCGTCCCGGGCGTGCTCGACCTGCCCGAGGCCGAGCAGCTGCAGGTCTTCCGCACCGAGGGCCTGAAGCTCATGGTGGCCGAGATCAAGCGCTCGATGGACGAGTTCGGCACCCACTTCGACGTCTGGTTCTCGGAGAGGTCGCTGCACGACTCCGGCGCGGTCGGGAAGGCCATCGAGCGGCTGCGCGAGCAGGGCCACGTCTTCGAGCAGGACGGCGCGGTCTTCCTGCGCACCACCGACTTCGGCGACGACAAGGACCGCGTCCTGATCAAGGCCGACGGCGACACCACCTACTTCGCCGCCGACGCCGCCTACTACCTGTCCAAGCGGGACCGCGGCACCGAGGTCGCGCTCTACATGCTGGGCGCCGACCACCACGGTTACGTCAACCGCCTCAAGGCCATCTCGGCCTGCGCGGGCGACGACATGAACCACAACATCGAGGTGAAGATCGGCCAGTTCGTGAAGATGCTTCGCGACGGCGAAGAGGTCCGCATGTCCAAGCGGGCCGGCAACATCATCACGATCGACGACGTGGTCGAGTGGATCGGCGTGGACGCCGCCCGCTACACCCTGGCGCGCTCGTCCACCGACTCCACCATCACGCTCGACATCAACATCCTGACCAGCCAGACCAACGAGAACCGGGTCTACTACGTCCAGTACGCCCACTCGCGGATGTGCGCGGTCCAGCGCAACGCCGACGAGCACGGCATCACGCGCGGCACGGCCGAGGAGTTCAAACCGGAGCTGCTGGCCACCGAGTGGGAGTCCGACCTGCTCGGCCACCTCGGTGAGTTCCCGCGCGTGCTGGCCGCGGCCGGCGAGCTGCGCGAGCCGCACCGGGTCGCCGTGTACCTGGAGGAGCTGGCGGCCAAGTACCACCGCTTCTACGACAACTGCCGCATCCTGCCGCGGGGCGACGAGGAGGTCACGGACCTCACGCGCGCCCGGCTCTGGCTCGCCGACGCCACGCGCACGGTCGTCGCCAACGGCCTCACGCTCCTGGGCGTGACGGCGCCCGAGCGGATGTAGTACCACCCCCCAAGCGCACAGCGGGGGCGGCTGACGGTCAACGGGGACCGTCGCCGCCCCTCGCCATAGGTCTAGGAAGTAGCGTCAAGATGAGTCGCTCCGCACACCCCGCAGGCCCCCGTCACGGCGACGTGCTGCCCGAGGGGCACTACCAGGCCCCGCCGGCGGACCTGAACGCGCTCGACCCCAAGGTCTGGTCGGAGACCGTCGCCCGCGGCGCCGACGGCGTGGTCACCGTCGGCGGTGTCGACGTCCGGCGGATCGCCGCCGAGTTCGGCACCCCGGCCTACGTCATGGACGAGGCCGACTTCCGCTCCCGGGCCCGCGCCTGGCGGGACGCCTTCGGCACCGACGCGGACGTGTACTACGCCGGCAAGGCGTTCCTCTCCAAGGCCGTCGTGCGCTGGCTGCACGAGGAGGGCCTGAACCTCGACGTGTGCAGCGGCGGCGAGCTGCACGTCGCGCTGGCCGCCGGGATGCCCGCCGAGCGGATCGCGCTGCACGGCAACAACAAGTCGGTGCACGAGCTGGAGCAGGCCGTGAAGGCCGGCGTCGGGCACGTCGTGGTCGACTCCTACGACGAGATCGAGCGCCTGGCCGCGATCTCGGCCCGCCAGGGCGTCCGGCAGCAGGTGCTGATCCGGATCACCGTCGGCGTCGAGGCGCACACCCACGAGTTCATCGCCACCGCGCACGAGGACCAGAAGTTCGGCCTCTCGCTCACCGGGGGAGCGGCCGCCGAGGCGGTCCGCCGGGTGCTCGCCCACCCCGACAGCCTGGAACTGCGCGGCATCCACTCGCACATCGGCTCGCAGATCTTCGACATGGCGGGCTTCGAGGTGGCCGCCCGCCGGGTGGTCGGCCTGCTGGCGGGGATCCGCGACGAGCACGGCGTCGAGCTGCCCGAGATCGACCTCGGCGGCGGCCTCGGCATCGCCTACACCAGCGAGGACGACCCGCGCGAGCCGGCCGAGATCGCCGTCGCGCTGGCCGGGATCGTCCGCCGCGAGTGCGCCGCCGCCGGCCTGGCCGCCCCGCGGCTGTCCGTCGAGCCGGGCCGGGCGATCGTCGGCCCGACCGCCTTCACGCTGTACGAGGTGGGCACGGTCAAGCCGCTGGAGGGCCTGCGCACCTACGTCAGCGTGGACGGCGGCATGTCCGACAACATCCGTACCGCGCTCTACGACGCCGAGTACTCGGTGGCCCTGGTGTCGCGGACCAGCGACGCGGAGCCGATGCTGTCCCGCGTGGTGGGCAAGCACTGCGAGTCCGGCGACATCGTGGTCCGGGACGCCTTCCTGCCGGCCGACCTGGCCGCCGGCGACCTGATCGCGGTGCCCGCCACCGGCGCGTACTGCCGCTCGATGGCGAGCAACTACAACCACGCCCTCAAGCCCCCCGTGCTGGCCGTCCGGGACGGTTCGGCACGGGTGATCGTCCGGCGCGAGACGGAAGAGGATCTCCTGCGTCTCGATATCGGATGACGAAATCCTCGTCTCAGATCATGGAACGACCGTAGATCTGTGCGGAAAGTCCCGGAGACTGGTACAGACCGAAAGTTCCGGCGGGCCCAGAATCCCGCCGGAAATACCGAAGCACGATGAATGCAGAGCGGAGTCGGATGATGCGTACGCGGCCGCTGAAGGTGGCGTTGCTGGGCTGTGGTGTGGTGGGCTCCGAGGTGGCGCGCATCATGACGACGGACGCCGCCGACCTCGCCGCGCGCATCGGCGCGCCGGTCGAGCTCGCCGGCATCGCGGTCCGGCGGGCCGGCCGGGCCCGCCCGGGCGTACCCGAGCACCTGATCACCACCGATGCCGAGGCCCTGGTCAACCGGGGCGACATCGACGTGGTGATCGAGGTGGTGGGCGGCATCGAGCCCGCCAAACAGCACATCCTGTCGGCGTTCCGGCAGGGCGCGTCGGTGGTCAGCGCCAACAAGGCGCTGCTCGCCCAGGACGGCGCCGAACTGCACGCCGCGGCCGCCGAGGCCGGGGTGGACCTGTACTACGAGGCCGCGGTGGCCGGCGCGATCCCGCTGATCCGCCCGCTGCGCGAGTCGCTGGCCGGCGACAAGGTCAACCGGGTGCTCGGGATCGTCAACGGCACCACCAACTTCATCCTCGACAAGATGGACACCACCGGCGCCGGCTACTCGGAGGCGCTGGAGGAGGCCACCGCGCTCGGGTACGCCGAGGCGGACCCGACCGCCGACGTGGAGGGCTTCGACGCCGCCGCCAAGGCGGCGATCCTGGCCGGCATCGCCTTCCACACCAAGGTCACCGCGGCGGACGTCTACCGCGAGGGCCTGACCGAGGTGACCGCCGCCGACATCGCCTCCGCCCAGCAGATGGGCTGCGTGGTCAAGCTGCTGGCGATCTGCGAGCGGGCCGCCGACGGCGCCTCCGTCACCGCGCGCGTCCACCCGGCGATGATCCCGCTCTCGCACCCGCTGGCCTCCGTCCGCGAGGCGTACAACGCCGTGTTCGTCGAGGCCGAGGCGGCCGGGCGGCTGATGTTCTACGGCCCGGGCGCCGGCGGTGCGCCGACCGCCTCGGCGGTCCTCGGCGACCTGGTCGCGGTCTGCCGGAACAAGCTCGCCGGCGCCACCGGCCCCGGTGACTCCGTGTACACGCAGCTGCCGGCGAAGCCGATGGACGAGGTGGTCACCCGGTACCACGTCAGCCTGGACGTGGACGACCGCGCGGGCGTGCTCGCCCAGGTGGCGTCCGTCTTCGCCGAGCACGGCGTCTCCATCGACACCGTGCGCCAGAAGGGCCGTGACGGCGACGCCTCGCTCGTCGTGGTCACCCACCGTGCCACCGACGCCGCCCTGTCGGCGACGGTCGACAAGCTCCGCGCGCTGGACAGCGTGCGGGACGTGGCCAGCATCATGCGGGTCGAAGGGGAGTAAGGAACAGCCATGAACGCCGTTGCCGAGAACGTCGTCCGAGGCGCGCACACCCACCAGTGGCGCGGCCTGATCGAGGAGTACCGCGACCGGCTGCCGGTCAGCGACACCACTCCCGTGGTCACCCTGCTCGAGGGCGGCACGCCGCTCGTCCCCGCCCAGGTGCTCTCCGAGCGCACCGGCTGCGAGGTCTACCTCAAGGTCGAGGGCGCAAACCCGACCGGGTCCTTCAAGGACCGCGGCATGACGATGGCCATCTCCAAGGCCAAGGAGGACGGCGCCCAGGCCGTCATCTGCGCCTCCACCGGCAACACCTCGGCCTCCGCCGCCGCGTACGCGGTGCGCGCCGGGATGGTGTCGGCGGTGCTGGTGCCGCAGGGCAAGATCGCCCTCGGCAAGATGGGCCAGGCGCTGGTCCACGGCGCCAAGATCCTTCAGGTGGACGGGAACTTCGACGACTGCCTCACCCTCGCGCGTGAACTGTCCGAGAAGTACCCGGTGGCGCTGGTCAACTCGGTCAACCCGGTCCGGATCGAGGGTCAGAAGACCGCCGCCTTCGAGATCGTGGACATGCTCGGCGACGCGCCGGACATCCACGTCCTCCCGGTCGGCAACGCGGGCAACATCACCGCGTACTGGAAGGGTTACCGCGAATACGCCACCGACGGGCTGGCCGCCCGCACCCCGCGGATGTGGGGCTTCCAGGCCGCTGGCTCGGCCCCGATCGTGGACGGCGCGCCGGTGCTCAAGCCGCAGACCATCGCCACCGCGATCCGGATCGGCAACCCGGCCTCGTGGGACTACGCGCTCGCCGCGCGGGACGAGTCGGGCGGCCTCATCGACAAGGTGACCGACCGTCAGATACTCGCCGCCTACCGGCTGTTGGCCGCACAGGAGGGCGTCTTCGTGGAGCCCGCCTCGGCCGCATCGGTGGCCGGTCTGCTGGCCAAGGCGGAGGCCGGCCTGGTCGACCCGGGCCAGCGGATCGTCTGCACCGTGACCGGCAACGGCCTCAAGGACCCGGACTGGGCGGTGGCCGGCGCGCCGCAGCCGCAGATCGTCCCGATCGACCCGGAGGCCGCCGCGCAGCGCCTCGGCCTGCTGGGCTGATCCCCGCCGCACCGTGACCGGTGCCGGGCCGACCCTTTCGGGGGTCGGCCCGGCGCCGTTCTCCGGTGACACTTTTGTGTCAATTCCGTCGCGCATTCCGGTGGCATTCCGGCACGTATTCCGGCCAGAAACGGCAACACACCAGATCGATGGCCCGCGGGGTGTACCACTGGGGAACCTCTCTTCGATACTCTGGGTTCGGCCGTGTGGCACATGCCCCGGGTCCGGCCCCTCCGCGGGCCGCGCCGACGGCCGTGACCGCCCGCCCCGTCCGGGGCCCGCGGCCCTCCCCCCACCCTCGCACCGACGCGCTTCGCGCCGCCCGATTTCCCCAGGAGAGTCCACCGCATGGCCGGTCCTGCGTTCCGTGCCGCCGCCGTCCGGGTCCGGGTCCCCGCGACCAGTGCCAACCTCGGCCCCGGCTTCGACGCCTTCGGACTCGCGCTGGGTCTGTACGACGACGTGGTCGTCCGGGTCGCCGACTCCGGGCTGTCCGTCGACATCGCGGGCGAGGGTGCCGACACCCTGGCCCGCGACGAGCGCCACCTCGTGGTCCGCTCGATGCGCGCCGCCTTCGACCGCCTCGGCGGCCAGCCGCGCGGCCTCGAAGTGGTCTGTGCCAACCGGATACCGCACGGCCGCGGCCTGGGGTCCTCGTCCGCCGCGATCTGCGCCGGCATCGTGGCGGCCCGGGCCGTGACGATCGGCGGCCCGTCCGCGCTGGACGACGACGCGCTGCTGGCGCTCGCCTCCGAGCTGGAGGGCCACCCGGACAACGTCGCGGCCTGTCTGCGCGGCAACTTCACCGTGGCCTGGACCGACGAGGAGTCGGCCAAGGCCGTCACCCTGGAGCCGTCCGCGCAGGTCGTGCCGGTGGTCTTCGTGCCGGCCACCGAGGTGCTCACCGAGACCGCCCGCGGTCTCCTGCCCAGGACCGTCCCGCTGGCCGACGCCGCCGTCAACGCGGGCCGCGCCGCGCTGCTGGTGGAGGCCCTGACCCGGCGGCCCGAGCTGCTGCTCGCCGCCACCGAGGACCGGCTGCACCAGGACTACCGGGCCTCCGCGATGCCGGACAGCGCAGCGCTGGTGGGGGCGCTGCGCGCGGAGGGCGTCCCGGCGGTGATCTCCGGGGCCGGTCCGACCGTGCTGGCGCTCACCGACGAGGCGGGCGCCGACAAGGTGCTGGCCTTCGCCGGCGACCACGGTGCGGGCGGCCCGGTGTTCGCCGCGCACCGGCTGGAACTCGACCGGGCCGGGGCCTCGGTGCTCCCGCTCGACGTCTGAACGGCAGGTCCGGGCCGGCCCGCGCGGGCCGGCGTTCCCGGGGGTGCGGCGCCGGGGCCGGGGACGGCCGTGCGTCCGGGGCCGGACCGGCCCGTCCGGAGCCGGGCCGTCCGGACACGATTGGCAAGCGCAAGGCTGGGGAATGTCTCAGGGGGTCGGTAGTGTTAACCTCATTGCTGCACCAGGTGCCCTCCGGGGCTCGGTGCGCCGCGTCCCGATCCCAGCACTCCGCACCAGCGGAGTCCAGGCGATGTACGGGGCGACGATTCTCCGGGAGCCCACCGCAGCGCGTACGCAGCCTGCCTGCGCGACATGCGGCCGCATCCCGAAGCCGTGACGGCACCTGACTCCCACCCGCGGCCTCCCACCTCGAGGCCAGGACGGGCGGAGCGCGGTCCACCGTCACGCGACGGGGACCGGGTTTCGCAGGCAGCTGGGGGAGGGTCGGCACGCGACCGTCCCATCGCGCCACTCAGCACCACCCGTGCTTCATGCACCGCACCTCGCAGCTCTCTCCCGACTGGCTTCCGCCATCCGGGGGATCACCGCCTCGGACCGACGCAGTCGAGCGTTGGTCAGGACAGCACAACCGGTCGCCGAGCCAGACAGGCCGACGTCCGCTCCAGGGAAGGACCCTTAGTGAGCGACACCACCGATCTGATGGGCGCGCGCCCGGACGCCGAGGCGTCGGACGCCGCCGCCGCCCCCGCCGCCCCGGCCCGGCGCCGTCGTACCGCCGCCGCGGGCCTGGACGGCCTCGTCCTGGCCGAGCTGCAGAAGCTCGCCTCGACGCTCGGGATCAGCGGCACGGGACGCCTGCGCAAGAGCCAGCTGATCGAGGCCATCAAGGAGAAGAGCGGCGGGGACCCGCTGCTCGCCGCCGGCGGCGCCACCACGGCCGCCCCGGCCGCCAAGCGCACCACCGCCAAGGCGGACGCCGCGGAGCCGGCGGCCGAGAAGCCCGCCCGCCGCACCAAGGCCGCACAGGCCGCCGAGGCCCCGGCCGCCGCCGAGGCGCAGGCCCAGATCGAGATCCCGGTCCAGGCCGCCGCCGAGACCGCCGCGCCCGCCCGGACCGAGCGCACCCGCCGCCGGGCCACCTCGGCCGCCGGCGCCCCGACCGCCGAGGCCGCCGCCGAGGCGCCCGCCGCGGTCGTCACCGAGGCCA
>NZ_JBEYVJ010000201.1:0-13043 GCF_040643935.1 Kitasatospora sp. NPDC047058
GCTGATCACCCCGGCGCTGGTCCGCTTCCTCCCGCTCGCGCGCGGGCGACGGTCCGTCAGGAGAAGTACCCGAACACGTCGGCGATCACCTGGGCGGAGCCGCCGCCGAGGTTGGCCAGGTCCACCTTGCCGTCGGCGCCGACCGGCACGGTGACCAGGTTGGCGACCGTCTGGCCGGCGGTCCAGTTCAGGTTGGACGAGTCCGGGCGGGCGGTGCCGGAGGGCCAGGCGGTCAGGAACCCGGCCGACTGCGGCTCGGTCACCGTCACGTTCAGGACCACCGTCTTCACCCCGGCCAGCTCCTTGCGGCCGGAGAGGTCGAGGGTGACCTTCGCACCGGAGGCCACCGCGCCCTGGCCCTCCCGGGTGTCCAGCAGGCGGGACGGGCCCGCGCTGTGGAAGGTGGTGCCGGCCGCGTCGTCGGAGTAGTAGCCGAAGACGTCGGCGACCAGGTGCGAGCTGCCGCCGGCGGCGTTGTGGAGGTTCACCCTGCCGTCGGCGCCGACCGGGACCACGACGTGGTTCGGCAGGGTCTGGCCGGCCGTCCAGTTGAGGTTGGACGAGTCCGGACGGGCGGTGCCCGAGGGCCAGACCGTCAGGAAGCCGGCCGACTGCGGCCCGGTCACCGTGGTGTTGAGCACGACGGCCTTGACGCCGCTCTGCGGCACCCCGGCCCGGCCCGCGACCTGGAGCGACACCTCGCCGTCCGCGGGCACCGGGTCGGTCCCGGGGCGGCCGACCGCCGACCGGGTGTCCAGCAGCCGGGCCGGGTTCACCGAGGAGAACGTGGCGCCCGCCGGGTCCGTGGTGTAGACGCCGAAGACGTCCGCGACCAGGTGGGCGGAGCCGCCGGCGGCGTTGTACAGCTTCACCTTGCCGTCGGCACCGACCGGGACCACGACCTGGTTGGCCACGGTCTGGCCGGCCGTCCAGTTCAGGTTGGACGAGTTCGGACGGGCCGCGCCCGAGGGCCAGACCGTCAGGAAGCCCGGCGTCTGCGGCTCGGTCACGGTCAGGTTGAGCACGACGGCCTTGACGCCGCTCTGCGGCACGCCGGCCCGGCCGGCGATCTGCAGCGTCACCTCGCCGCCGGCGGGCACCGGCTGCGTGCCGGGGGTGCCCAGCGCGGCGCGGGTGTCCAGCAGCCGGGCCGGCGCCAGCGCGGCGAAGCGGCTGCCCGCCTCCGCCGTCGCGTTGACCACGTGGACGCGCTGGCCGTCGGGGTCGGCCCAGGCCACGTCCGGCCCGGTCCGGTCCACCGTCCAGGCCCGGTTCGACTCGCGGATGGTCTTCCAGTAGTCACCGGAGGCGAGGGTGCGCACGGTCGCGGTGCTCTCGTCGCCGTCGGCCTGGATGCCGCCGCGGAAGTCGACCGCCAGCAGCCTGCCGTTGGCCCGGTCCTGGCGCACCAGGAAGCCGTCGCCCAGCAGCGCCTCGCGGCCCGGGCCGTTGTTGGAGTAGCCGACCGCGATCACCGGGATGGTCAGCGTCCTGCCGGTGACGGTGTCACGGACGCCGCTGGTGCGCAGCGTCCCGTCGTTGTCCTGGCAGCCCCAGTAGACGAAGCGGCCGGCCCCCTGCAGCGTGGTGACCTTGCACGGGGCGGTGAAGCTGCCGCGGTCCACGGCGCCGGTGACGTCGCTGGCCTGGACGGTGGTGGAGTTCTCCCTGGCGCGCCAGAGCGTGTCGCCCTGGAGGGCGGCGGCGGTCCCGCTGGTCTGCAGCGTCTGGGCGCCGGTGTCGAGGTCGCCGACCACGATGGGCCGGTCGGACCGGGCGTTGCCGGTGTAGAGGCTGCCCAGGACCACGTAGCGCCCGGAGGCGTCCATGGTGTTGAGGTTGTAGAGGCCGGCCGTGCTGACGGTGCCGGCCCAGTCCCGCTGGCCGGGCTTGTAGGCGACCACCTTGTCCCCGTAGACCGCGTCCTCGGCGAGGTAGCGGCCGTCTCCGGTGGAGCGGAACGAGGCGCAGGGCATCACGTTGGTGTAGCAGTGGGCCGGGTTGGACGTGCCCAGGACCTCGGTCTGCTTGACCGGGGTCGGGTCGCCGGTCACCTGGTAGCTGCGGACGTAGCCGTAGGTGTCGGCCGGCTGGTAGGCCACGGTGTCGGAGGCGACCGAGAGCCAGCCGCCGCCGAGGGTCAGCCCGAACACGGTGGCGGGCGAGTCCGGGACGTCGGTGAGCCTGGTGACCGCGGGCTTGTCGGCCGTGCCGGCCAGCCGGTAGACGGCGGTGGCGAGCTGCTGGCCGTAGGCCGGGGCGTGCTCGGTGCCGATCGCGATCAGCGAGCCGTCCGGGGCGGGCAGCAGCTGGGCGTCGGCGGAGTCCAGCACGTACTGCACGGTGCCGGAGGTCGAGCCGACCGGGGTCGAGACCAGCGGGCGGCCGCGGTTGTCGCCGGAGGTGGCCGCCGCGGACTGCGTGTTGAGCAGCCAGTCCCCGGTGAGCCGCAGCTCGCCGGACGGGGGGTTCAGGTAGGTGGAGCGCAGCACGGTCTGCGGCTGGGCCCGGTCGAGGAGATCGACGTTCCCCGGCCCGCCGCCCTGGCGCACGACGACGCCCTTGCCGAGCCGGTAGGTGTTCGAGAACTCGAACTCGCCGCCGTCCGGGAGCTCGGTGACCGCGCCGGTGGCGAGGTCGACCAGGACGGAGTGCAGCAGGTTGTCGAGGCGGTAGCGCAGGACGACCGAGGTCTGGTCGCCGTCGTGCACCGAGGTCACCAGGGTGGCCCCGGCCGGGAACGCGACCTTGGTGCGGGTGACGGTGCCGCCGTCGAGCCGGTTGAGGTACCAGCCGGTGACGGTGGAGGCACCGCCCTCGGAGGTCAGCACCGTGCGGCCGTAGGTGCCGGCGTAGGTCTGGCCGGCGGGGATGTCGATGCTGCCCGCCGCGACCGGGGTGCCGGAGGCCAGGATGTAGAGGTCGACCTTGCCCGCCGAGGGCACCGCGACGGTGTCCGAGGAGGTGCCGTAGCCGTGGTCCGGCCGGCCCCGGTAGAAGCCGGACGGGAGGCCCTGCCGGAGGTCGGACTCCAGGGCGGCGGGAAGGCGCAGACCGGTGTCGGTGGTGGCGCCGGTGTCGTACCTGGTCCACAGCAGCCGGTCGCTGCCCTCGCGGGCGTGCAGCAGGCCGGTGTCGCCGGCCACGAACAGCTGGTCCCGGGTCGGGATGCCGCGCGGGGCGGGAGGCAGCAGCAGCTCGCCGGGCGCGTCGGCGGCCGCGGGAGCGGCAGGGGCGGCCGTGGCGGGCACCGCCAGGCTCAGGGTGGCGGCACCGGTGGCCAGGGCCAGGGCGGCGGCGCCGAATCCGCGGCGCACGCGCGCGGACCGTCTTGCAGAGATGTCCATCACTGCCCTCTCTCGGGCGAACGGAGAGGAGAGGACGTCGTACGAAGTGCAGCTCCGGCCAAGGCCGTTCAGGCCCGAACCGGCCCCCCGCGCACGCACGTTCCCCCCGTGAACGGCCGGAGCATACCAACCGATGATCTTGCGCCGCACGCCGGTTTCCGGCGACGCCGTCGGAAACGGGCCGGGCCCCGGAGACGGCTGCCTCCGGGGCCCGGCTACGCGATGGTCCGACGGTTCAGGAGAAGTAGCCGAACACGTCCAGGACCAGGTGGCTGGAGCCGCCGCTGACGTTCCCCAGGTTCACCTTGCCGTCCGCGCTCAGCGGGACGGTGACCAGGTTCGGCACGGTCTGGCCGGCCGTCCAGTTCAGGTTGGACGAGTCCGGCAGCTCGGTGCCGTAGGGCCAGGCGGTCAGGAAGCCGGGGGCCTGCGGCTCGGTCACCGTCACGTTCAGCACCACGGTCTTCGCACCGGGCAGTGCCGGGTGGCCGGAGAGGTCCAGGGTGCCGGCCTCGAAGGCGCCCAGCGGTCCGCCGTTGGTCCGGGTGTCGACCAGGCGACCCGGGCCCACGGGGTGGAAGGTGGTGCCGGCCGGGTCGTCGGAGTAGTAGCCGAACACGTCGGCGACGAAGTGGGTCGAGCCGCCCGCCGCGTTGTAGAACGACACCTTGCCGTCCGCGCCGACCGGAACCACCACGTGGTTGGACTTGGTCTGCCCCGGCGTCCAGTTGATGCTCGACACGTCCGGCTGTGCGATGCCCGACGGCCACACCTTGACGAAGCCGTTCGACTGCGGCTCGGTCACCGTCACGTTCAGCACGACGGCCTTCACGCCCGACTGCGGCACCCCGCCACGACCGGCCACCTGCAGGTCCACCTGGCCGCTGCCGGGCACCGGCGCCGTGCCGTCGGTGCCCACAGCCGCGCGGGTGTCCAGCAGACGGCCCGGGCTCAGTGCGGAGAAGGTGGAGCCGGCGGCCTGGTCGTCGGTGTAGTAACCGAAGACGTCGGCGATGGCTTCGACTCGCGGGGTGCCCCCGGACATCAGACCCCCCGAACCGGGGCTGACGAGCTTCACGCGGCCATCGGCGCCGACCGGCACGACGACCTGGTTCGACACGGTCTGGCCGGCCGCCCAGTTCAGGTTCGAGGAATCCGGCTTCGGGGCGCCGGACGGCCATACCGTCAGGAAGCCGGGGGTGTGCGTCTCGGTCACCGTCACGTTCAGCACGACGGCCTTCACGCCGGTCGCCGGCACGCCGCCGCGGCCGGCGACCTGCAGCGTCTGCTCCATGCTGTTGTAGAGCGGGCTCGGGAGACCGAGGTACGTGCGGGTGTCCATCACGCGGGCCGGCGGCACCGGGACGAAGCGCTCGCCCGCGTCGGCGGTCACGCCCGCCGGTGTCTGGACCGGGGCGGTGACGATGGGCAGGGGCGCGGCCGTGGCGGGCGCCGCCAGGCTCAGGGTGGCGGCACCGGTGGCCAGGGCCAGAGCGGCGGCGCCGAGGACGCGGCGCACCCGCGCGGTTCGTCTTGCAGAGATGTCCATCACAGCCCTCTCTCGGGCGAACGGAGAAGAGAGGACACCGTGCGGAGTGCAGCTCCGGACCGGGCCGTCACGGCCCGAACCGGTCCCCCCGCGCACGGCCCCCCATGAATGCGCGGAGCATACCAACCACCGATCTTGGACCGCACGGGGGTTTCCCGGTACGCGGACGGCCCCCGCCCGGGGTGCCGAGCGGGGGCCGTCGGGGGCCGGGCCGATCAGTGCTTGGGGCGGCCGATCAGCTGGCCGATGTTGTCCAGCAGCGGGATCTCCAACCACGGGTTGGGCTGCGCGACGAGGGTCAGCAGCACGATCGCGAGCCCCAGGAAGGACAGCACGATCACGTCGGTGAACCGGCTGCGCACCGCCAGCATGCCGACCTCGGGCAGGACCAGCCGGAGCACCGCGCCCAGCAGCACGCCGCCGCCGAGGATCAGCAGCCCGTACTTGAAGCCGTCCTTGAAGTCGGCGAACCAGGTCACCGCGAGCCCGGCGCCGACCACCAGCAGGACCAGCGTTATCGGCCACTGGCGCACCGGCAGGGCGTGGTCACGCCCCAGCGCCGCGGCCGCGCCCTCGGGGGGCAGGGTGCCGGTGGTCTTCACCGGTCTGCGCCGCGACCGCGCCGGTCGTGCTTGGTTCATGGCTCGCCGTTCCTCCGGTCTCGGATGCCTCGTGTCAGATGCCGGCGCGGCGCTCGGCCGCCACGACGATGTTGTTCAGCAGCATGGCGCGGGTCATCGGGCCGACGCCACCGGGGTTCGGGGAGATCCAGCCGGCCACCTCCGCCACGCCCGGGTCGACGTCGCCGACGATCTTGCCCTCGCCGTCGCGGCTGACGCCCACGTCCAGCACGGCCGCGCCGGGCTTGACGTCCTCCGGCCTGACCAGGTGCCCGACCCCGGCGGCGGCCACGATGATGTCGGCCCGGCGCAGGTGCGAGGAGAGGTCACGGGTGCCGGTGTGGCAGAGGGTGACGGTGGCGTTCTCGCTCTTGCGGGTGAGCAGCAGGCCGATCGAGCGGCCCACGGTGACGCCGCGGCCGACCACGACCACGTCGGCGCCCTCGATCTTCACGTCGTGCCGGCGGAGCAGCTCGATGATGCCGTAGGGGGTGCAGGGCAGCGGGCCCTCGATGCCGAGCGCGAGGCGGCCGAGCGAGGTGGGGTGCAGGCCGTCGGCGTCCTTGTCCGGGTCCATCAGCTCCAGGACCGGGTTCTGGTCGAGGCCCTTGGGCAGCGGGAGCTGGACGATGTAGCCGGTGCAGGCCGGGTCGGCATTGAGCTCGCGGACGACGTTCTCGACGTCCTCCTGGCTGGCGGTGGCCGGCAGCTCGCGCTGGATCGAGGCGATGCCGATCTCGGCGCAGTCCTTGTGCTTGCCGTTGACGTACCAGCGGCTGCCCGGGTCGTCGCCGACCAGGACGGTGCCGAGGCCGGGCGTGACGCCCTTCGCCTTGAGGGCCGCCACGCGGACGGCGAGTTCGGACTTGATCGCGGCCGCGGTGGCCTTGCCATCGAGAATCTGGGCAGTCATGACCCCATTCTCCCGGATCCCGGAAGTCCGCGGCGCCAGCCCTGCGGACACCGGTCCGCGGGAACGGAACGTGCGGGTCACATTGCGGTTGCGCCACAGTCCGGTCCGGTGAGCGAGCGCGGCTGGACAGCGCCGGGCCGTCCGGTTGACGATGAGCGGGCATTCCCTGCCGCATCCGGCCCGGTGACGGGCCGACGGACACCACGGCGGGGGCGTACCCGGGGGAAGAACAGTGAGCCGACCACACCAGACCGTGCCGCCAGACCGCCGTTTCGGCGTGCTGCCGCGGCAGCCGTCGATGCTCCCGTCCACGCCGTGGCCGTGCGCCCCGCGGTCCCCGCGGCCGCCACGGCCCGCGCGTTCCTGAGCCGCACCGGCGGGCGCCGGTCCTTGCGCGCCCCCGGTGTCACCGCGCTCCGCTATCGTCCCGTGCGTCCGGCCGCCCGACCCGCCGGTCCGATCCGGGTCCTCCGCTGTCCCGTCCCGTTGTCCCCACATCCTGCCCGGAGGCATAGATGAGTTACCCGCCCGACCCGAACAACCCGTACGGCCAGCCTCAGCAGCCGCCCGGCTACGGCTACCCGCAGCAGGCCCCGCCGGCCGCCGGTTACGGCTACCCGCAGCAGCCGCCGCAGGCCCCCGGGTACGGCGTGCCGCAGCAGCCGCAGTACGGGTACGCGCCGGTGCCGGGCACCATCCAGGCGAACAACGGCTACATCAACATCGCCAACCTGGGTCCGGTGAAGATCGCCACCATGGGCCAGCGGTTCCTGGCCCGCCTGATCGACGGCCTCGCGGTCAGCGCGGTCATCGGCCTGGTGATGGCGCTCGGGCTGGCCGGCTCGCTCGGCCTCGTCAAGGACACCCAGGACTGCAGCGGCAAGTACACCTACGGCGGCTCCAACTCCGCGTACTACGACTGCCTGAACCACCAGAACGACGCGGCCGCCGGCGTCGTCGCCACCATGATGATCATGGTCGGCGTGCTGGCCGTCTTCAACCTGCTGTACGAGTGGCTGATGGTCGCCTTCGTCGGCGCCACCCTCGGCAAGATGGCCATGGGCCTGCGCGTGGTCAAGGAGAGCGACGGCCAGGTCCCCGGCCTGGGCGGCGGCTTCATCCGCTTCATCATCCCGATCGTCGGCGCGTTCCTCTGCTACATCGGCGCCGCGCTGGTCTACCTGTCCCCGTTCTTCGACAACTCCGGGAAGCTGCAGGGCTGGCACGACCGTGCCGCCGGCACCGTGGTGGTCAAGAAGTAACGCACCGGACGCAGCCGAACGGCCCGGCCCCCCGCACGGGGAGCCGGGCCGTTCCGTCGTTCCGTCACACCGCCGCGGGCTTCAGCGGGTCCCGGCGGGTGTCAGTGGAAGAAGTGGCGGGTGCCGGTGAAGTACATGGTCACGCCGGCCGCGGCGGCGGCCGCGATCACCTCTTCGTCCCGGATCGAACCACCGGGCTGCACCACGGCCTTGACGCCGCCGTCGATCAGGATCTGCAGGCCGTCCGCGAACGGGAAGAACGCGTCGGAGGCCGCGAACGAGCCCTTCGCCCGCTCGCCGGCCCGCTCGACCGCGAGCTTCGCCGAGTCGACCCGGTTCACCTGGCCCATGCCGACGCCCACCGAGGCGCCGCCCTTGGCCAGCAGGATCGCGTTGGACTTGACGGCCCGGCAGGCCCGCCAGGCGAACGCCAGCTCGGCCAGCCCGTCCTCGGAGAGCGCCTCGCCGGTGGCCAGCGTCCAGGTCGCCGGGTCGTCACCCTCGGCGTGCACCCGGTCGGTCTCCTGGAGCAGCACGCCGCCGGAGATCGGGCGCAGCTCCTGGCGGTTGGCCGGCGCCTCGGGGGCGACCAGCACGCGCAGGTTCTTCTTGCGGGCGAGCACCTCGACGGCGCCCTCCTCGTAACCCGGGGCCACCACGACCTCGGTGAAGATCGGGGCGATCTGCTCGGCCAGCTCGACGGTGACCGGGCGGTTGACCGCGATCACGCCGCCGTACGCGGAGACCGGGTCGCACTCGTGCGCCTTGCGGTGCGCCTCGGCGACGTCGGCGCCGGTCGCGATGCCGCACGGGTTGGCGTGCTTGATGATCGCGACGGCCGGCTCGGCGTGGTCGTACGCGGCGCGGCGGGCGGCGTCGGTGTCGACGTAGTTGTTGTACGACATCTCCTTGCCGTGCAGCTGCTCGGCGCCGGCCAGGCCGCCGGTACCGTCGACGTAGAGCGCGGCGCCCTGGTGCGGGTTCTCGCCGTAGCGCAGCACGTTCTGGCGCTCCCAGGTGGCGCCCAGGAACTCCGGGAACCGCTCGTCGCTCGGCGCGTAGCCGGCCTCGAACCAGGAAGCGACGGCGACGTCGTACGCGGCGGTGTGCGCGAACGCGGCACCGGCCAGGCGCTTGCGGGTGGCCAGGTCGAAGCCGCCCTCCTGGGCGGCCTTCAGCACGTCGCCGTAGCGGGCCGGGTCGACCACGACGGCGACCGACGGGTGGTTCTTGGCGGCGGCGCGGACCATGCTCGGGCCGCCGATGTCGATCTGCTCGACGCACTCGTCCGGGGTGGCGCCGGAGGCGACGGTGGCCTTGAACGGGTAGAGGTTCACCACGACCAGGTCGAAGGGCTCGACGCCCAGCTCGGCCAGCTGCTCGCGGTGCGACTCCAGGCGCAGGTCGGCGAGGACGCCGGCGTGCACGCGCGGGTGCAGCGTCTTCACGCGGCCGTCCAGGCACTCCGGGAACCCGGTCAGCTCGGAGACCTCGGTCACCGGCACGCCGGCGGCGGCGATCCGGCCGGCGGTGGAGCCGGTGGAGACGATGGCGACCCCGGCGGCGTGCAGGCCCTGGGCCAGCTCCTCCAGACCGGTCTTGTCGTACACGCTGATCAGCGCGCGACGGATCGGACGGACGTTCTCGGAGACAGGGGGGGTGGTGGAGCTGGCACTCATGCCGGGATCCATACCTTTCGGTCCTCGATGCGGTGACCTTCGCGGGCCAGCCGGCCCACGACGTCGACGAGCAGCTTGCGCTCGACAGTCTTGATGCGCTCGTGCAGCGCTTCGCCGCCATCGGCGTGGTCGGCGTCGGTGACCTCGACGACGCCCTGCGCGATGATCGGCCCGGTGTCCACGCCGGCGTCGACCAGGTGGACGGTGCAGCCGGTCACCTTCACCCCGTACGCGAGCGCGTCGGTGACGCCGTGGGCGCCGGGGAAGGCGGGCAGCAGTGCGGGGTGGGTGTTGACGATCCGTCCGGCGAAGGCGGCGATGAAGCCGGGGCCGAGGATCTTCATGAAGCCGGCCGTGACGACGAGGTCCGGCTCGTGGCCGGCGACGGAGGCGGTCAGCGCACGGTCCCAGTCGGCCCGGTCGGGGTAGTCCTTCACCCGGTGGACGAAGACCGGCAGGTCGGCGCGCTCGGCCCGCTCCAGGCCGGCGATGCCGTCGCGGTCCGCTCCGACGGCCACGATCTCGGCGCCGAAGGCCGGGTCGGCGGCGGCGTCGATCAGCGCCTGCAGGTTGGTGCCGGAGCCGGAGACCAGCACCACCAGACGAGCCGGACCGGGCGTGCGGGGCGGGAAGAGCTGAGCGGGGGCGGCGGCCACTGCGCGATTCTCCGTAGGTCGGGCGCCGCCCGCTGGTACATCCACCGGCGGTGGGGCCACTACGAACGGCAGGTCGAGCGAGGGGGAACACCAGGAGAACCCGCCGCGACGCGGGCCCCGGGGAACCTCTGTGAGCTGCTGACCGTCACCACGATAACGGCTGGTCGGACGGCCTCCGAAACGCCCCGTGGGCGCTACGCGCGTAGTTGAGACGGGGATCTCCTCGGCCACGACGCGCCGGACGCCCGGGCGGCCGGACCGGACGCCGACCCGTCCCGGGCCCGACCCGCAGGGGTGCCCGCGGGCGGCTGCGGGATCATAGGGTGGGCCGGGCGTCCGCCCCACCGACCGAGAAGGAATGGCTGAACCATGAGCAGCGGTGACGACACCGGCGAGCGCAACCCCTTCGCGCCGCCGCCGGCGGATGCCCCGGACCAGCCGTGGCGGCCGCGCAACCCCGGACCGGCAGGCGGGCCGGACGCGCCCGACGGCGAGGGCGGCCAGGACGAGCGCCCGCAGGTCCCGCCGCCGCACCCGTGGAGCCCCGGCTACCAGGGCGGCGGCTGGCACCCCCGGCCGCCGGCCCCGCAGCCGCCCCGGCTCGACCCGAACGACCCCGCCCAGCGCAAGGCCCGCAACGCGGCGCTGGCCGGCATGGCCGCGCTGGTCTGCGCGTTCGCCGCGCTGCACTACGTCGCGCTGTTCGTCGGCGCGCTGGCCATCGTCTGGGGCGTCGGCGCGATGCGCACGCCCAGGCCGGCCGGCGGGCGCACGGCGGCCACCGGCGCAGCGCCCGTCGCCGCCGGGCCCAACCCGCTGACCCCGGCGGCCCTGGCCGGCGTGCTCACCGGCGCGATGACGGTGGTCTTCGTGTCCTCCGTGATCGGGCTCAGCCTGTACTACAACGACTACGTCACCTGCGTCCGGGACTCGCTCACCGCCACCGGGGCGGACAACTGCGACCGGCTCGCGCCGAAGTGGTACGTGGACGTCATGCGGAAGGGCGAGTAGCCGGCCGGTCCTCGTCCGGGGCCGTCTCCTCCGCCACCGCCCCGGCCACCGCCACCGCCCCGGCCACCGCCCCCGGACCGGCCGACGGCCGGCCCAGCCGGAGCACCACCGCGTACGCGCGGGCGCGCAGCAGCAGCATGCACCGGCGTGCGTGCCCGGCGAGCGCCGCGGACGCGGCCGCGAGGCGTGCGGTGGCGGTGCCCAGCGGGTTCGGCGAGCCCGGCCGGCTCGCCGGGAGCCCGGTCCGCGCGGCGGTGCCGGCGGCCTCCCCGGTGACGGCGGCTCGGTCCGCGCGGGCGGCCTCGCCGGTGCCTTCGACGGTGCCTTCGACGGTGTCCGCGGCTCCGCCGGTGGCGGCGCCTTCGGTGCCGGTCCGGGCGGCCGCCCCGGCCAGTGCCCGGTACCGGGCCAGCAGCGCCCCCGGCACACCCACCGCCGTGACCCAGCCCGCCGCCGCCAGGCCCGTCCGCCACGGCACCGGGCCCAGCGCCGCCATCCGGCCGCCGGCCAGCGCTCCCCCGGCGAGCCCGCCGAGCACCGCGACCGCCGCCCCGGTCAGCAGCGCCACCGCCAGCACGGCGACGGCCGTCGCCACCGCGGGCCAGGGCCCGGGCGGGCCGTCCCGGTCCTCACCCCCGCCGCCGCCCCGGCGGCCGGCCGCCGCCCGTCCCAGCAGCAGCGCCGGCACCACCCCGGCCAGCGCCGGCAGCAGGCAGGCCGCCCACCGCCAGCCACCCGCCCCCGGCTCCGCCACCAGCGCGAACAGCGGGAAGTCCGGCACCGGCCCGAGGACCGCCCCGGCCGGCGCCACCGCCGTCCCCGCGCCCACCGCGAAGCCCGGCCCCAGCGCGTACGCGGCGCCCCAGACCACCGCGTTCGGCAGCAGCACCACGCTCAGCAACAGCAGCGCGGCCGCCGCGGCCGGGCCCGCGGCGAGTGCGGCCGTCGCCTTCCCGGAGCCGGTCGCCGCGGCCGACACCGCCGCCACGGCGACCACCAGCGCCCCGGCTGCGAGCAGCCCCGCGCCGGCCGCCAGCGCGGCGGTCCTGACCGCCGCGGCGCCGCCGTCCGGCCGGGCCCACGGCGGCACCCGGTCCAGCGCCCGGCCGAGCGCCCCGTCGGACGCCTGGCCGGGCACCCGCCACCGGGACAGCGGCCCACGGCCCCCGACCGACGAACGGGAGCCACCCGCCGAGCGGGCCCCGGCCGCCGTCGCGGCGGCGGCCAGGGCCGCCACCACCAGCACGTCCGGCAGCACCCGCGCCCGGAACGACCCGGCGCCCGAACAGTGCGCCACCACCGCACCCGCCACCGTGCAGTAGCCGCACCACACCGCCCAGGGGCCGCTCCAGCGCGGCCGCGGACGGCGGCGGGCCGCCACCCGGGCGCCGGCCCGGTAGAGCTGCACCACCGCCAGCACGCCGAGCAGCAGCGGAGTGACGGTCAGCGGGGCCTCCGCGGCGCCGCGGAGCACCGGGGCGCCGTGACCGAGCAGCCAGAGCGCGCCCGCCAACCGGACGGCTCCCGCCGCACCGTCGTCCGCGGACGGGGTCACCACCCAGAGCCCGAGCACCGGCACGGCGACCACCGCGAGGCCGAGCAGCGCCGTCCGCACCCCGGTGAGCACGTCGGCAAGGACCGGCCGGGCGCCCAGTTCCCGCGGCAGTTCCACGATCGGACGGCCCATCAGCTGCGTCATGCGCCTCATGGTGCCAAGGCGACTCGCCATGCTCCGTGAAGAGGCAAACCGCCGTCGTGTCCCAGATTATTGGCTTATGCGCATTTTCAGACCCTGCCTTCCCGCCGCCGCCCCCACCCCGGCCCGGAGCGTCTGATGGCCACGCCGCCGACCGCCGAGCGTCCCACCGGCACCCCCGCCTCCACCCCGGTCACCCCGGCCACCCCGGCCACCCCCGCGTCCCCGGGGGACGGCCGGGCCGCGTCGCAGGGGCGCCCCGGGAAGGGCGGCCGGGCGGGACGCGGCCGCGCCGCCGGGGACACGGGGG
>NZ_JBEYVJ010000202.1:0-13031 GCF_040643935.1 Kitasatospora sp. NPDC047058
CCCACCCGCACCACCTACCGAGGAGGACCTTTGCGTTCCCAGCGCACCGCACTGTCCCGCCGCTTAGCCTCGGCGGTGACCGCCCTGACCCTGCTCACCGGCGGCGGCGCCCTCGCCGTCGGACTCCAACTCGCCACCGCCCCGGAGGCTTCGGCCCTCGACAACGGCCTCAACCGGACGCCGCAGATGGGGTTCAACAACTGGAACTCCACGCACTGCGGCGACCGCTTCAACGAGGACATGATCAAGGGAATCGCCGACCTCTTCGTCAGCAAGGGCCTCAAGGCGGCCGGCTACCGGTACGTCAACCTCGACGACTGCTGGGCACTGCCGGAACGCAACGCGGCCGGCGACCTCGTCCCCGACCCGGTCCGCTTCCCGCACGGGATCAAGGCGCTCGCCGACTACGTCCACGGCAAGGGCCTGAAGTTCGGCATCTACTCCAGCGCCGGCAGCAAGACCTGCGACGTCAAGGGCTTCCCCGGCGGGCTCGGCCACGAGCGGCAGGACGCCGACCTGTGGGCCTCCTGGGGCGTCGACTACCTGAAGTACGACAACTGCAACAGCCAGGGCCTCGACGCCAAGGCGCGCTACCAGGCCATGGGCGACGCGCTGAAGGCCACCGGCCGGCCGATCCTCTACAGCATCTGCGAGTGGGGCAGCACCGGCCCGTGGAACTGGGCCGGCCCGGTCGGCAACTCCTGGCGCACCACCGGCGACATCAGCGACACCTGGCAGAGCATGATCTCCATAGCCCAGGCCAACCAGGGCACCGCCGCCTACGCCAAGCCCGGCGCCTTCAACGACCCCGACATGCTGGAGGTCGGCAACGGCGGCATGACCGCCACCGAGTACCGCACCCACTTCAGCCTCTGGGCCGAGATGGCCGCCCCGCTGATGATCGGCACCGACCTGCGCACCGCCGAACCCGAGACCTTCGAGATCCTCACCAACGCCGACGTGATCGCCGTCGACCAGGACCCGCTGGGCCGGCAGGGCTCGGTGGTCTCCAGCCAGAACGGCCTGGTCGTGATGAGCAAGCCGCTGGCCGACGGCAGCCGGGCCGTCACCCTGACCAACGAGGGCTCCTACGACGCCGTCATCACCACCACCGCCCAGACCCTCGGCATCGGCGGCGCGACCTCCTACACCGTCAAGGACCTCTGGTCGAAGCAGACCGGCACCAGCACCGGGACCGTCAGCGCCACCGTCCCCGGGCACGGCACCGCCATGTTCCGGGTCACGCCCGGCTCGCCGGTCTCCCCGCCCACCGGGACGACCTGGCTGAGCGACCTGCCGTTCGCCTCGGCCACCAACTTCTGGGGCCCGGTCGAACGGGACACCACCAACGGCGACCACGGGACCGGTGACGGAACGACCCTCAGCATCCGGGGCACCACGTACGCCAAGGGCCTCGGCGCACACGCCCCCAGTGACATCGCCTTCCACCTCGGCGGCACCTGCCGGCACCTGGTGACCGACGTCGGCGTCGACGACGACGCCTACGGCAACGGCTCGGTGGTGTTCCAGGTCTACAAGGACGGCACCAAGGTCGCCGACAGCGGCCCGCTCACCGGCAAGGACCCGGCCAAGCACCTCACCGCCGACCTCACCGGCGCCACCACCGTCCGCCTGGTGGCCACCGACGCCGGCGACGGCACCAGCTGGGACCACGCCGACTGGGCGGCACGAGCCCTGTGCCGACCCGCACATCAAGATGCACCCGGTTCTTGACGACCTTGCCTTCGGGAACCCGCTGGAAGAGCACGCGCGGGCCCACACCCGAGGGATCAGTGCACGCGAAGTAGATCTCGTCCTCAGGCGGCAGCGAGTGGTGGTACTCCTCCCACGTGGCAAAGCCCTCCGGGACTGTCGGTACGACGTACCCCAGCACCTCACACCAGAAGGCGGCGAGGCGCGCAGGCTCCGCGCAGTCGAAGGTCACTTGGAACTGTTTGATCGTTGACATCGGCGCACAATAACAGGGGCCCTGCTCATCTCCCCAGGTCGGGAGGTCCGCACGTGATCGGGAGGAGGCGCCTGCCACCCGCTGCCGTGTCGTGCGGTCGCAGGGGTGAACCGAGGTCAGCGCTTCCCCAGAGAGAACCTGGGATGCGATCCCGGCCAGCGGGCCAACCGGCGAGGTCGAGGCAGTCAGGGTGGTCGGCCGGGGGGCTTCGACAAGGAGATGTACAGGCGCCGCAATGAAGTCGAGCGCACGCTGGTGAACGAGGGGCGGGAGCAGATCTACGGCACGCAGATCGCCGGCGTGAGGGACGGCTCGCCGATCCCGTGGCCCTGCGAGGAACCCGAGCGCATGGACGAGCGCCGTGCAGAGGTGGGAATCCCATCCTTCGCCGAGTACATCGCTCAGTTCTCTATCGCCTGACGCCCTGGAACCTGGCGGATCACGTTCACGCCTGATCCGCCGGAACCCTAAGGGTGTTCCGAGGCTTGCACGCCTCCACCGCCGGCAGCGCGCGGCGGCGCCCCGCCCGGCCGGGCCGCTCACCCGAACTACCCGCACCGTGCCACGAACTACCCGAACCGTGCCACGAACCGTCGCTGCCAAGGCGTTTCGACCGCGTGCCGGGAGTAGTGCGTGCGGACGTACGCCACCGCCTCGCCGGGCGGCACGCCGTCGAGGACCGCCACGCAGGCGAGCGCCGTGCCCGTCCGGCCGCGGCCGCCGACGCAGGCGAACTCGACGCGTTCGCCGGCCGAGCGCTCCCACGCCTCGCGGAACGCCTCGGCGGCCTCGGCGCGGTCGGCGGGCAGCCGGAAGTCCGGCCAGCGCAGCCACCGGCTCTCCCACGGGAGGTCCGTCGGCCGGTGGCCCAGCAGGTAGAGGCCGAAGCTGGGCCGCGGACCGGGCGGGAGGGGGTGGCGCAGGCCGCGGCCCCGGACCAGCCGGCCGGACGGCAGCCGCAGCACGCCCGCGGCGGAGGCGTCCCAGAGGTTCGAGGGGGAAGCGGTCATGCGCCGAGCCTACGCCGCGACCCCGTGCAGCCGACTTCCGCGACGGCGACACGCCTGCGACACTTCCCCCATGGGCATTCGGGGGGATGCGCCGGACGATCCGGCCGCGGTGCCGGGACCGTCCGCCACGCCGTTGGCGCCGGAACCGTCAGCGCCGAGCACGTTCACGCCGAGCACGTCGATGCTGAGCCCGTTCGCGGCGAAACCCGTGGCCGGGATCGCCGGTGGCGTGGCCGCACTGCTGGTCCTGCTCGCGGGCCGCTACGGCTACCACCGCGACGAGCTGTATTTCCTGCTCGCCGGGCAGCACCCCGCCTGGGGCTACGTCGACCAGCCGCCGCTGACCCCGCTGCTCGGGCGGGCGTCGACGACACTGTTCGGCGACGGCCTCACCGGCCTGCGGGTGGTCCCGGCGCTGCTGGCCGCCACCACCGTCACCCTGGTCGCGCTGCTGGCACGGGAGTTGGGCTCCGGACGGCGCGGCCAGGTGCTCGCCGCCTGCAGCGCGGCGGTCTCCGCGTTCGTCCTGGCGACCGGCCACCTGCTCAACACCAGCACCTTCGACCTGCCCGCCTGGCTGACCGTCTGCCTGCTCGCGCTGCGGCTGCTGCGCACCGGTGACGGCCGCTGGTGGCCCGCGGTCGGCGCGGCGACCGGGGTGGCACTGCTGAACAAGGACCTCGTCCCGCTGCTCGCCGCCGCGCTCGTCCCCGCCGTGCTGGTGGCCGGGCCCCGGCGGGTGCTGCGCGGCTGGTGGCCGGTGGCGGGGGCAGCCGTGGCCCTGCTCGTCGCGCTGCCCAACCTGTGGTGGCAGGCCGCGCACGGCTGGCCCGAGCTGACCGTGGCCGGCGGGATCAGCGACGAGGACGGCACCGGCAACCGGCTGATGTTCGTGCCGATGCAGGTCCTGTACCTGTCCCCGGTGCTCGTCCCGGTCTGGGCCGCGGGCTTCCGGCGGCTGCGCACCGACCCCGCGCTGCACTGGGCGAAGGCCTTCGCCCTCGCCTACCCGGTGCTCTGCGCGCTGGTGATCATCGGCGGCGGCAAGCCGTACTACGCGTTCCCGCTGCTGTTCGTGCTGGTGGCGGCCGGCTGCGAGCCGCTCGCGCAGCGGCTGGCGGCCCGGCCCCGGCGCCGGCGGGCGGCGTTCGCGGGCTGGCTGGCCTTCGCCGCGGCCGTCAACGCGGTGATCACCCTGCCCGTGCTGCCGGCCCGACTGACGCCCGCGGTGACCTGGATCTACCCCGAGCAGGCCGAGCAGATCGGCTGGCCCGAACTGGCCGCGGCGGCCGCCGAGGGCTGGTCCGCGATCCCGCCCGACCAGCGCGACCGGGCGGTGGTCTTCGTCACCGACTACGGCGAGGCGGGCGCACTCGCCCGGTACGGCCCGGGCCTCGGCCTGCCGGCCCCGTACTCCGGGCACATGAGCCTCGCCGACTGGGGCCCGCCACCGGACGGTTCGAACGGCCCGGTCCTGCTGCTGCACCCCGACGGCTACCCGGCCGTGGAACGCAACTTCACCGGCTGCCGGGTGGTCGCCCGCGTCGACAACGCCCACGGCGTCCCGAACCAGGAACAGCACGCCCCCGTCCTGCTCTGCACCGGCACCACCGCCCCCTGGTCGGCGCTCTGGCCCCGACTGCGGCACTACTACTGATTGACCGTTTCCAGAGGACCGCGCTGCGGGTGGAGCGGCAGTGGATCGGGCGTCAGCGCCTGAGTCGGCCGCTACGTTGGACGCTTTGAGCCGTTGTCCACCACGTGCCGGGTCTGGTGGGAGCTGAGGTATCCCCAGATCGGTGCCGCCCGGCACTCACGCGTGTCCATTTGGCGAACGTGAACCGCAGATAGCCTGTCAGCAAGCGGGTAGGACACGGTGAGCGTGCTGCCGCGTCAGGAGCAATGACCAACGGTAGGCCATTGGTTGTGGACGCGCTCCGATGCCGATACTGCCATGAGGGGGAGCTATGGGGTATGTGGTGGCTGCCGCTCGGGCGGCGGCCGTGGTCGTCGCTACCTGGCTGGCGCTGTTCGTGCTGATGGTGTTGCTGGGATCGCTTCTGCCAGGCCCCAGGCCCCACGGCAGCCTCTGGTCCACGGTCCTCACGCTGTGGCTGCTCTCGCTGCTCCTCGGGCCGCTGGTCGCCTGCGTCGCGTTACGCCGGTGGATCGCAGGCGGCCGAGCCGGGAGTCCGGATGAACCGCTCCCTCCTGGACCGTACGCGCGAGCCGAGCAGGACACGCCGCAGTCCGGCGGGCATACGTGGCGGACGGACCCGCCACCTCCTCTGCAGTCCGACGAGCAGAGGCACTTCCAGACCCCGCGTGCCGCAGAGGACCCGGACGCCGAGGCCCGGCGACAGGCCCGTGCGGAAGCCGAGCGGAAGCATGCCGAAGCTGAGCGCGACGCCCGCGCGAAAGCCGAGCGGGTGCGTCAGGAGGAAGTTCGACGACGAGCAAGGCGCAACCGGCGGCTGCGCGAACGGGGTCGGCGGTACTGACAAGGCGCAGCCAGTCGAGAAGGGAACCGGCTCGGCCATGGTCGGCCTTGCTGGTCCTTTCAGGATGAGTTGGGCTGCTGGCCGACTCCGAACGGCATTCTGAAACGATCTTTAAGGCGTGTCTGCCAGACGCGCCTTGGCGGTTCACGAGGCGGCATACAGGGCGGGCGAGGAGGGCAGGCCGGCGCGGTGGGCCAGGGCGGCCGCCTCGCCGCGCGATCCGACGCCCAACTTGGCCAGGATGTTGGCGACATGGAACTTCACCGTGGACTCGCTGATGTGCAGCGCCCGGGCGATCTCGCGGTTGCGGCGGCCGTGGGCGAGCTGGTCGAGGACCTCCAACTCCCGTGGCTGCAGCCCCTCCAGCGGGTCCGCGGAGAGCGGCGCCGCCGGCAGTTCGAGCGGCAGGTCGACGGTGACGGTGGTGCCCCAGCCGGGGACGGCGTCGACGGTCAGCCGCCCGGCCAGGGCGGCGATCCGGTCGGTGGTCCGGTGGACGGCCAGCGCGTCGGGGGCCAGCAGACCGGGCCCGTCGTCGCGGACCACGGCCCGCAACCCGTCCCCGGCGAACTGCCAACTCACGTGCAGGCGCGTGAGGTCGTCCTGCTCCAGCATGGTGAGCACGGTGGAGCGGACGGCCGCCCGGGCGGTGTGCGCGATGTCGGCGGGGACGGAACGGTCACCGGCCGAGGGCGCGAGCAGGTCGAGCCGGACGGGGCTGTGCCGCAACAGCGGGCGCAGGTCGTCGGCCAGCCGGGCGAACGCGGTGACGGCGGGCTCCTCGCTCAGCTCCCGGTCGAGGTCGGCGCCCGCGCGCAGGCCGAGCAGGGCGTCCACGGCGAGTTCGGTGGCGTTGCGGCGCGCCGTGGCGTCGTCCAGGGCGGCCGAGCGCAGCGGGGCCAGGATCGCGGTGAGCGCCGAGGCGTGCGCGCCGCTCAGCTCGGCGATGGCGCGGGCCCGGGCACCCGCCGAGGCCCGGGACGCGGCCGCGTGCACGGGCGCGGCGTCGGCGGCGCGGTGGTGGGAGTGGGTGGTGACCAGCTCCCAGAACTGCCGGAGGACGCCGAGCGGCTCCGCGGGCAGCGGCGTGCCGTCCTCCCGGACCAGCACCAGCAGCGCCCCGTTGCTCCCGGCCGGTGCCGAGGCGACCGCCACGGCCGGCCGCGGCCGGCCCGCCAGCACCGCCTCGCCCTGCCACACGCGGCCGGGCGGCACGGCCTCCGCCAGCTGGGCCAGCTCCAGGCTGGTGATCCGCCCGGCCAGGTCGGCGGCGCCGTAGGCGTTGGTGGGGGAGTAGGTGCAGACGCCGCTGAGCTGGGCGAGTGCGGTGTGCGGGACGAGGCCGGCGAGGGTCTCGGAGAGCCGCGGCAGCATGGCCGGCCGGGGCGCGCGCAGCACCTCCACGGCCCGCGCCAGCGCGTCCTCGGGGCGCTCCCAGCCGGCGCCCGGCCCGCCGCCCGCCCGGTCCGGGCCGCCCGCCGCCGGGCCCGCCCGCCGGCCTGCCGCACCGACCGCCGCCGTGTCCGCCTGCCGCGCCGCCGTACCGACCGCCACCTCGTCCGTCATGCCGTCGAGCCTAGCCGGGCGGTCCCCGCACCGGCCTGGCCGTTCGGCCAGGCGGAACCGGCCGAACGGCGGGCCGGTGACCGCCCGCCGGGCCACCAGGCTGGAGACGTCACCACGACGAACCTCCCCTGACACCACGAACGGTGGGATCCCCATGACCAAGGCCATCGGCTTCTCCGAGTACGGCGGCCCGGACGTGCTGCGTCCGCTCGACCTCGACCTGCCCGCGCCCGGCCCGGGCCGGGTGCGGGTCGCCGTCCGCACCGCGGGCGTCAACCCGCTGGACCACAAGCTGCGCAACGGCGCCCTGACCGCGCTCTTCCCGCTCACCTTCCCGTACGTCGCCGGCTCCGAGGTGGCCGGCGTGGTGGAGGCGGTCGGCGAGGACGTCACCGCGTGGCGGCCCGGCGACGAGGTGTTCGGCCTGAGCCTCGTCGGCGGCTACGCCGAGCACGTGGTGGTGGACGCCGGCAAGCTGGCCCGCAAGCCCGCCACGCTGGGCTGGGAGGAGGCCGCGGCGATCCCGGTGGCGGCCGAGACGGCCTGGCGGTCGCTGGACCTGCTGGGCGTCACGACGGGCCAGACCCTGCTGGTGCACGGCGCGGCCGGCGGCGTCGGCACGGTGCTGTTGCAGTTCGCCCGCTCGCGCGGGATCCGGGTGATCGGCACCGCGAGCGAGGCCAACCACGCCCACCTGCGCGAGCTGGGTGCGACGCCCGTCGCGTACGGAGAGGGCCTCGCCGAGCGGGTGCGGGCCGCCGCGCCGGAGGGCGTGCACAAGGTGCTCGACGCGGCCGGCCAGGGCGACGTGCTGCCGTACTCGATCGCGTTGACCGGTGGCGCCGAACACGTGCTGACCATCGCCGACTTCGAGGGCGCGGCCGCGCACGGGGTGCGGTTCACCGGCGGCTCCGAGGACGTCGAGTACCACGCCCCGGCCCTGGCGGGCGCGCTCGCCCTGCACGAGGCGGGCACCCTGCGGCTGCCGCTGCATCGGGTGTACCCGCTGGCGGAGGCCGCCGAGGCGCAGCGGGAGAGCGAGCGCGGGCACCTGCGGGGCAAGATCGTCCTCACGGTGGGCTGAGCCCGGCGGGGGGCACGGGGGAAGCGGGGGCAGGGGGAGACGGGGGAAGCGGGGGAACGGGGGAGACGGGGGAACGGGGGCCCGCGGCGCCCGTGCCAGCCGAGCGGCTGGCACGGGCGCCGCGGGCCGAACGCATGTGCGGGCTCGGTCACCGTCGCGTCCGAGCGCGGCTTCGGGACGGCCGCCGCGGTTCGCGTACCGTTCGGTGCGCCATGACCACCGACGCGATCACCCGCGCGGGGCCGACTGTGACGCACGCCACGGGAACCCGCCCCCGGTCCCGGACAGCCGACAGGAGTGACCACAGAAATGCGAACCCGGGTGCGGTCCGGGGATCCTGACGTCTTCGCGGAGCTGTTCGACGGCTACGCACGCACCGTCTACAACCACGCCTTCCGGCTGACCGGGGACTGGTCCGTCGCGGAGGACGTCATGTCGGCGGTCTTCCTGGAGGCGTGGCGGCTGCGCGAACAGGTGGAACCCGAGGGCGGCTCGCTCCGGCCGTGGCTGCTGGGCATCGCCACCAACCTCGCCCGCAACCACTGCCGCAGCAATCGTCGTTACCGGAACGCGGCCGCTGCCGCCGCCGCGGCGGCGGCCCCCGTGCCCGACCACGCCGACGAGGTGGCCGGCCGGCTCGACGACCGGCGGCGCATCGCGGTCACGCTGAACCGGCTGAGCGCGCTGCGGCGGCCCGAGCGTGAAGTGCTCCTGCTGTGCCTGGAGGGTCTGGAGTACGCCGAGGCCGCGCAGGTCCTGGGCATCCCGGTCGGCACCGTCCGCTCACGGCTGTCCCGGGCCCGCACGAAGCTGCGCAGGCTCGCCGACGCCGAACTGAGGAAGAACCGACGGGAACCCGCCGACCGCCCCCGACAGACATATGGCGACCGCGCGAACGCGGTCCGGCCCGCAAAGGAAGGACTCCGATGAACGGCAAGCTTTCGCAGCCTCACCCGGCCGCGTGGGAGGAGACCAAGCACCTCCTGCCGTCCGCGGAGCGCGAGCTACCGGCGGGCCGCCACCAGTTCCACAAGGAGCGCCTCATGGCCCGGATCCGCGACGACCTCCGACCCGCCGACGCCACCCCCGCCACATCTGCCACCCCCGCCACACCTGCCCGTCCCGCTCCCGCCGCGAAGCCGCGCAGCCCGTTCCTGCGCCGTGCGGTCCTCCTGCCCGTGACCGCCTGCGCCCTGGCCGGCGCGGTCGCGACCGGCGTCCACGTCCTGTCGGGCGAGGACGGCACGGGTGACGGCTCCGGCTCGTCGGTCGCCACGGGCCCGCTGCTGACCACCCGGATCGGCGCCGCCGACCCCAACGGCGCGACGCAACTCCTGGGCCGCATCTCCCTGGCGGCCGCCGAGACCTCCGGCCCGGCGGTGCGCGCGGACCAGTTCGTCTACATCGGTTCGACGACGGCCACCACGTACGTGAAGACCGTCGGGGACAAGAGCACCCTGGTCAGCGAGGAACTGCACCTGCGCCAGACCTGGAACTCCCCGGACGGCGCCAAGGGCTGGCTGATCGAGCCCGGCAACACCGGCCGCGACGGCATCACCCTGGAGGGGCCCACCGAGACGGGCAAGGCTCCGACGGCGAACCTCAACGCGCCCACGTACAACTACCTCGCCGGGCTGCCCACCGACCCCGACCAGCTGCTGCAGAAGATCTACACGGAGACCAAGGGGCAGGGCCGCGGCCCCGACCAGGAGGCGTTCACCACGATCGGCGACCTGCTGCGGGGGAGCTACCCGCCGGCCGCCCTCGCGGGCGCGCTCTACAAGGCCGCGGCGAAGATCCCGGGCGTGGTCACGGTCGACGGCGCGGTCGACGCCGCGGGCCGGCACGGGGTCGCGGTCGCCCGGCTGGACGAGACCTCGGGCCAGCGCACCGAATGGATCTTCGACCGGGAGACCTTCGTCTTCCTCGGCGAGCGCACCGTCCAGGTGGAGGGCACCTCCGGCAAGGACGGCATGATCAAGCCCGGCACGGTGGTGTTCACCGTCGCCGTCACGACCCGCGCGGTCGTCGACCGGATCAAGCAGGCACCCGCCCAGGCCGGCTGACCGGCCCGGCCACGGGGTGAGCGGACCTCGTGGCGGGCCCGCGACCGTGCCGGTCGCCGCGGGACCGGTGTTCACGTCCCGGGTGACCGGCACGGCCGCTGGCCCTGCCTCGGTGGCGATCTGACGTTCCGTCGGTAGAGTCCGGTGGCATGACCGAGGTGAGCGGATTGCCCCAGGATGGTTCCGGGTCCGGCGGCCGGCTGGCCGGCAAGGCGTGCGTGGTGACGGGAGCGGCGAGCGGCATCGGCCGCGCGGTGGCCGAACGCTTCGCCCGCGAGGGGGCGTTGGTCGTCGCCACCGACGTCGACGCCGACGGTCTGCGCAGGCTCGCCGAGCGGCTGCCGCAGGCCGTCACCACGGTGGTCGGCGACGTCTCCCGGGACGAGGACGCCCGCCGGATGATCGAGGCCGCGGTCGAACGGCACGGCCGTCTCGACGTCCTGGTGGCCAACGCGGGCGTGATCCCGCTGATGGAGATCACCGACGCGAGCGCCGAGGACTGGGACCACGTGATGGCCGTCGACGGCCGCGGCATGTTCCTCACCTGCAAGTACGCCGTGGAGGCGATGGCCGCACCGCGCGGCACCGGTGGCGCCGTCGTCTGCGTGTCCTCGATCTCCGGCGAGGCCGGACAGCGCGGCCAGGCCGTCTACGGGCCCGCCAAGTTCGTCGCGTCCGGCCTCACCAAGCACCTCGCCGTCGAGTGGGCCGACCGCGGCATCCGGGTCAACGCCGTCGCCCCCGGCACCATCACCACCGAGCGCGTCCGCCGTCTGCAGGACGAGCCGGGCGGCCCCGAGTACCTGGCCGCGATCGAGAAGCTCCACCCGATGGGCCGCCTCGGCGCCCCCTCCGAGGTGGCCGCGGCCGTCCTCTTCCTCGCCTCCGACGACGCCTCCTTCGTCACCGGTGCCGTCCTCCCCGTCGACGGCGGCTACCTCGCGCAGTAGCCGGCGGCGTGTCCGCCGGCCTCGCCGCCGAATGCGACCGGATCGCCGCGGCCATCCGCGAACTCGACGCCATTCGGGGGCTGTTGGGCGCCGTCATGGCCGCCGCGGCGCCGGGTGAACTGGTCACCACGCCCCGGCCGGGCGGGTACTCAGCTCGGAGGGCTCCCCGGAGAAGCCGACCTCGCCGCGGTGCAGCACGTGGACGACTGCTGCGCCGGCCAGGCCGCGGGGCAGCGACTGCGCGGTCAGGACGACGGTGCGGCCCTCGGCGGCGGCCGTGGCGAGCAGGTGCGCGTGCAGCCGCGCGGTGACGGCGGGCGCCAGGCCCCGGTCCGGCTCGTCGAGCAGGAGGAGGCGCGGGCCGCAGGTCAACGCCCGGGCCACGGCGACGAGTTGCTGCTGGCCGCCGGAGAGCGTGCCGGCCGGCCGGGGTAGCAGGGCGGACAGCTCGGGGAAGAGGTCGAGGGCTTCTCCCGACGTCGCGCCGCCCAGCCCGAGGTGCTCGGCCACTGTCAGCGAGGCGAACACCGCCCGCTCCGCCGGCACCAGCGCCATTCCCCGTCGGACCCGCTGGTGCGCACCGAGCGCCGTGACGTCCCGTCCCTGCCAGATCACCCGCCCGGCGGCCGGACGGACCAGTCCGGCCAGCGCGTGCAGCGCACTCGTCCGCCCGGAGCCGTTGCGGCCGAGCAGCACCGTGACCGCGCCCGCCGGGAACTCCAGGTCCACCCCGTGCAGCGCCTCCAGCGGGCCGTACCGCACCCGGACGCCGTACAGCGCGGCTTCGACGGTCATCGGCGGGTCACCTCCGGTGAGCGCGGGCCGGCGGGCGAGCGCGAACAGAAGTGGAAATCTGAAAGTTGAAAGTTGAAAGTTGTCATCTGTTATCTGTCGTCTGTTATCTGTCAGTTGTCAGTTGTCAGCCGTTCGCTCTCCGTCCGCCCCCGCCGCCTCGCCCCAGAGCCGGGCCACCCGGGCATCGCCGAGGACGGGGCTGACCGGACCCCGGGCCACCACCCGGCCGCCCGCCATCACGTACACGGTGTCGGCGAGCTCGCGGACCAGGTCGGGATCGTGCTCGACCAGCAGCAGCGCCATGCCCCGGTCGGCCAGACCGCGCAGCACGGAGACCAGCCGGGCGGTCTGGGCCGCGTCCAGGCCCGCCGCGGGCTCGTCCAGCAGCAGGACACGCGGGTCACCCGCCAGCGCACGGGCCAGCTCCACCAGGCGCAGCACCCCGGTCGGCTGGTCCCCGGCCGGCTGCGCCGCCACGTCCTGGAGGCCGAACAGGCCGAGGGCGCGCGCGGTCGCCGCGTCCACGGCCCGAGGGTCCGGCCGCCGGCCGCGCTGCTGTTCGGCGCCGATCCGGACGTTGTCCGCCACCGGGAGGGTCGGGAAGACGGCGATCTGCTGGAACGTCCGGGCCATGCCGAGCCGGACCCGGGTGTGCGCGGGCAGCCGGGTGACGTCGCGGCCGCCGAGCAGCACCTGGCCGGCGTCCGGGCGGGCCGTCCCGGCCAGGCAGTCGAACAGCGTGCTCTTCCCGGCGCCGTTCGGCCCGATGAGCGCGGTGATCCGCCCCGGTGGCGCGCTCAGGTCCACCCCGGCGACGGCCTCGATCCCGCCGTACCGGCGCACCAGCCCCCGCGCCGTCAGCCGGGCCCGGCCACCGGCCGGGTGCGTCCCGGCCCCGCCCGCGCGGTGCACGGCCCCGCCCGGACGGTTCACGGCGCCGCCTCCCGGGAGGGCCCGCCCCGGCGGGCGGCCATCAGGGTGCGGGCGCGGAGCCCCGCCGGGGTGAGCCGGCCCGGGGGGAGCGGCGGGAGCGGCGGGGGCGGTTCCGGCGGGCGGCGGCCGGGCAGCCGGGCCACCACGCCCGCCAGGC
>NZ_JBEYVJ010000203.1:0-12984 GCF_040643935.1 Kitasatospora sp. NPDC047058
CCCTGCTCCCCGTGACGACCGTGGTGGCCGTCGCTGCTCTCCCGGCCGTCGCGGCCGTCGCGGCCTTCCTGGCCGTCGTGACCGTGACGCGCGCCCGGACCGTCGTGCCGCTCGCGCTCACCCGCGATCTTCCGGTCGCCGCGGTGCTCGCCCTTGTGGTGGTGGACGGCCACCGCCGCGGCGCCGCCGCCGAGCACGACCACCGCCGCACCGGCCGCGACCCAGCGGCCGGAGCGTCCGCGCACCCAGCGTCCGGCACGCCCCAGACCGGTGCGCGTTCTGCCCGTGGCCTTCTGCGGCTCCCCGGTTCCCATGGGCTCGTTCACGACACCCACCCCTGTTCCATTGGCAGGCCCGGGGCCGTCCCCGGGCGTCGGGCCCAGCATGTCGGGGCGTTGCTGAAGATCGGCTGAAGACCTGAAGGCACCTTCAGCTTCCCGCCTCCGGGACCTGCCACTCTGGTGGGTATGCGTGTACTGGTGGTGGAGGACGAACGCCGGCTGGCCCTGGCGCTGCAGCACGGGCTGACCGCGGAGGGGTTCACCGTCGAGGTGGCCCACGACGGGCCGTCCGGCCTGGCCAAGGCCATGGACCACGCCTACGACGTGATCGTCCTCGACATCATGCTGCCCGGCCTCAACGGCTACCGGGTGTGCTCACGGCTGCGGGCCTCCGGCAGCGACGTCGGCATCCTCATGCTCACCGCCAAGGACGGCGAGTGGGACGAGGCCGAGGCCCTGGACACCGGCGCCGACGACTACCTGTCCAAGCCGTTCTCCTTCCTCGTCCTCGTCGCCCGTCTCAAGGCGCTCGCCCGCCGCATCGGCAGCCGCGCACCCCGGCGCACCGTCCTGGGCGACCTCGTCGTCGATTCCGCGGCCCGCACCTGCACCCGGGCCGGCGCCGTCATCCCCCTCACACCCCGCGAGTTCGCCATCCTGGACCACCTCGCCCGCCGGGCCGGCGAAGCCGTCTCCAAACGGGAGATCCTCGACGCCGTCTGGGACAGCGCCCTCGACAGCGACCCCAACACCGTCGAGGTCCACGTCAGCGCCCTGCGACGCAAGATCGACACCCCGTTCGGGCGGGCAGCGGTGCAGACCGTCCGCGGCGCCGGCTACCGTCTGGCGGCCGACGGTGGCTGACCCGACCATTGGTCCCACGCCCCCGCGCACCGCGGTCCGCCGGGCACGTGCCGCCCTCACCCGGCTCTCCCGCCACCCCCGCGTCGCGGCCCTCGTCGACCGCCTGGCCCCGCGCTCGGTCCGCACCCGCACCACCCTCGCCGCCTGCCTCAGCGTCGCCGTCGTCCTCGCCCTCGCCTCGGCCGCGGTCGTCCTCCTGCTGCGAGCGAACCTGGAACGCACCGTCGAAACCGGCGCCCGCGAGCAGGCCCAGGCCGTCGCCCGCCTCGCCACGGACGGACACCTCACCAACCCGCTCCCGCTGGACCACGGCACCGACTTCATCCAGGTGGTCGACGCGAACGGCACAGTGGTCGCCGCCAGCCAGAACCTGGCCGGCCACACCCCGCTCGCCCCCGCCGGTCACCGCGACGGCCACAAGACGACCAATCTCGGCGCCCTGGGCGACGAACACCACCAGCGCGTCACCACGATCACGGCCAGCACCCCCACGGGCCCGGTCACGATCCACGTCGGCGCCTCCCTCCGCACCGCCGACGCCGCCGAGGACCTCACCACCGCCGCCCTCGCCGCCCTCAGCACCGTCCTGCTGGTCACCGTCGGCGCCCTCACCTGGCGTGCGACCGGCCGGGCCCTGCGCCCGGTCGAGGCCATCCGCGCCGAGGTGGCCGCCATCGGCGACCGCGACCTGGACCGCCGCGTCCCCGAACCCCGCAGCGACGACGAGATCGCCCGCCTCGCCGGCACCATGAACGCCATGCTCGGACGCCTGGAGGCCGCCGGGGCACGGCAGCGCCGCTTCATCGCCGACGCCTCCCACGAACTGCGCAGCCCCCTCACCGTCCTGCGCACGCAGCTGGAAGTCGCGCTCGCCCACCCGGACCCGGACGTCCGCACCGACCTGGTGGCCGGCGCGCTGGAGGACACCGAACGACTCCAGGCCCTCGCCACCGACCTCCTCCTGCTCGCCCGCCTCGACGCCACCGGACACGACTGGCCCCACGAACCCGTCGACCTCGCCGACCTCGTCCGCACCACCGTCGCGGCCCGCGGCACCGAGCCCCACCCGGTCACCGTCCACGCACCCACGCCGGTCACCGTCCACGGAAACCCCCAGTGGCTGGGCCGGCTGCTCACCAACCTGCTCGACAACGCCCAGCGCCACGCCCGGCACCGCGTCACCGTCAGCCTCCGCGTCGACCGGGCCGCGGGCCGGGCCCTCCTCGACGTGGCCAACGACGGCCCCCCGATCGCCCCGCCCGACCGGGAGAAGATCTTCGAACGGTTCGCCCGCCTCGACGACGCCCGGAGCCGCGACGACGGCGGCGCCGGCCTCGGCCTGCCGATCGCCCGCGACATCGCCGCAGTCCACGGCGGAACCCTCACGGTCCTCGACACCCCGGCTGCGGCGACGTTCCGGACCTCCCTCCCGGTCGCGGGAGCCGTGGACGACGAGAGCCGCTGAGAGCCGCTGAGAGCCGCTGAGGCGGTGGCCGCAGGTGACGGGCGCGCCCGTCAGTCGGCGAGTGCGAGGTGCAGGATGGTCGCCCACTCGTCGGTGACCAACAGCACGTTGCGCCACCAGATGTAGCTCCTGTTCAGGTAGCCGACGTCGCCGGAGGCCCGGACGGGCCCGAGATGCGCTTCGATGAGGTCGGCGATGCCATCGGCGAGTTCGCCCGCCCGCCGGATCTCCGCGGGCGTGCGCAGGTCGGGGTCCGCGTACCTGCAGGCGGGCTGCATGATCCCGGCGGTCACCTGTCCGCGGAGGACGTCCCGCCACGCCTGCGGTGACTCCAACGGGACGACCGGCGTTCCCACCTGGTGTCGACCGCCCGTCGCGTCGTCCAGGGCTTGAGCGACACCGTTCATCCAGTCATGACCGGATGTCATCCCAGTCACCGGGACCACGGGGAAGAGCTCGATGATCGACACATGGTTGTTGTCGTCGAGCAGTTCCTCGAGGGGTTCGGCTGCGGCGGCCACCGCGTCCGGAGCATCGAGTGGGTTCGGCATGGGTGTTCGGTCCTCTGTACGGCTCTGCGCTTCGCCCACAGTGTGTCAGCCGAGCACGTGCATGCCGCGGGGATTTCGGGGGTCCGAAGAGCCGACCGCGTTCGGGGGCGAGCCCCGGCGCACGGGCGGGCGCAGCGAGGCCGGAGCTGCTACCGGTCCACGACGGATTCTCGACCTCCGGCCGGTACCCGGCCCGGCTCTCACCGTCGCCCGCGCGTTCCGACAGGGGGTGGACCCGATGTCCGTGCAGCGTGTCAGGCGGAGTGGACCGCGCGGTCGCAGTTCGGGCAGACCTTCCCGCTGCCCTGCCACTTCGGCGGGTACCAGGAGGAGCCGGGGGCGGCGGGCCGGAAGTCGACGGTCTGCATCCGTCGGGTGTCCGCACCGCACAGCGTGTGGTCGCCGGGGTCACCGGGCACGGCCGGGTCGGACGCGGCCGCGTGCACGGCGCGCACGCCCTCGACGTACTCCTCGCCGCCGCTGCCGAGGTGGGCCACCCGCTGAAGCTCGGGTTCCAGAAGCACGATCAGGCTCATCACCCCACCCTCGGCGGGACCGGGCCGCGGCGCATCCGGGACCGGGCCGTCGGGGCGAGCCGCACGACGCGGCGCAGGCCCCGCGGGCGACGGCTTCACCCGCATGCGTGCGTGGCGCACGGTCGCGGAGGTCGTGAAGGCGCGGGTCCTTCAGGGCGCCCGCGGTGACGGCGGTTTCCAGAAGCCTGTGACGGGTGCGCTCAGGGGTGTGTCACCGGCCCACGCGCCCAGTCCTGGGCGGGCCCGTTCCTGGTCTTCGCCGGGCCGGCGCCGTCCGGGCGCCGGCGGGCAGCCGACGGACGCACGGGCCTCCCGGGATCATGACCGGGTTGCCTTGCGGGCGGCCCGGCGGCGGGCCAGGAAGACGCCGATCAGCATGCCGACGAGGATCGTGACGGTCAGGACGACCCAGAGCGGCATGGTGACGTCGGAGACCCAGAGGGTGATGGTCACCGAGGCGGTATTGACCGCGATGAACCAGACGGCCAGGACCGCGATGACGGCCATGGCGATAGTGCGCAGTCGTACCTCGCGGCCCTTGACCGTAAGACGCGACGGCTCGTGGTGCGTGCGGGTGTTTTGCGACATGGCTTCAGTATCATGCGGTTTGCCCGATTCGTGCCCGGGGGGCGGCGTCGCGGGCCCAGTGCCGGTGCCGGACCGCCGCGAGGTGCAGCAGCGGACGGGAGACGGGGGGCTCGAAGGGTGACGTCGCTGGTGGTCGCGCTGGAAGTCGAGCAGCCGCGCGGTCCGCAACCTGACTTCGTGGTTCGCCCGGTCCCGATTGTTATTGCCGACCGCACCCGGCCCGCGCCACCTTCTCGGGCTCGGACGCCGCGGCTCTCCGGCACGGCCCGAGTGCTGGCAAAGGAGCCTGCCGGATAGTACAATTCGGACATAACGCGGCATGTTCTTGTGCCTGGCGTCCAGGTTCCGGCAGGTCCGCGGGGCGGGGGAGTGCGAGAGCACCGCGAGGGTGGCGAGCCCGAGTTCCGAGCGTGTGCACAGCGGCTACGAGCGGCGGATCACCGACACGGCGACCCGAGATGCTGTCCGCCCACAGGTCGAGGTCAAGATCTACAGGTGGTACTAGGTCCACCATGAGATCGGGTACAGGTTCCATGGCACCTTCCTCCTGTGGTGCCCTAGCGTCGTGCCATGACGATTCCAGCCGGGCTGAGACGCACGGTCCTCCGGGCGCAGCGGGACACCGGCTTTCTTGCCGCTGGTGTGCTGCCGCACCTGGCGCTGGTGCCCGTGTGGGCCTGGGCAGCGGCGACTACCGCCAGGACGGGGAACTGGCTCCTCACGGTTTCCATGTCGGCCGCCCTGGTCCTGCTCGGCACCCCGCTGCTGACGGCCGTTCAGCGGGCTCGCTACCGGGTGCTCATCGGTGTGGACGTCCCACGGCTCACCCCCACCGCGCCGGAACGACGGACGTGGGCCTCGACCGCCCGGTGGCTCGCGGCGACGCGGCCTTGGCGCAAGATCGG
Source organism: Kitasatospora sp. NPDC047058 (assembly GCF_040643935.1). Classification (NCBI taxonomy): domain Bacteria; kingdom Bacillati; phylum Actinomycetota; class Actinomycetes; order Kitasatosporales; family Streptomycetaceae; genus Kitasatospora; species Kitasatospora sp. NPDC047058. The sequence continues at coordinate 5,191 of NZ_JBEYVJ010000203.1, forward strand.
CTACCACCTCCTGCTGGGCCCGCTGATCGCGCTGCTGGAGCTGCTGGTGCTCGCGGTGGCAGCGGCGTGCTTGGCGGGCGTCGTCGCCTACGCCTGGACATGGGCGCTGCCAGCCGGAATCCGCCAGGACTGGTTCGGCTACCTGACCCAGCTGCCGGCTTACACAGCGGCTGGACTCCTCCTCCTGTGCGCCCTGCCCTGGACCGTGCGGGCAGTAGCGCGGGCCGAGGCGCGGCTGGCGTTGGGCCTGCTCGGGCGCAGCCAGGCGCAGCGGCTCCAGGAGCGGGTCGATCAGCTGGCCGTGAGCCGGACCGACTTGATCGAGGTCGTCGACGCGGAGCGCCGCCGGATCGAGCGCGACCTGCACGACGGCACCCAGCAGCGGTTGGTGTCTCTCGCGGTCAACCTGGGTCTGGCCATTGCCACCCGCCCGGACCTGCCGGGTGATGCCCGCGAGGTGATCGCGAGAGCGCACCTGGAGGCGAAGGAGGCGATCGCCGAACTCAATGACCTGGTGCGGGGGCTGCACCCGGCCGTGCTCGAGGACCGAGGTCTGGACGCGGCGTTGTCCGGGCTGGCTGCCCGCACGCCCCTGCCGGTGCGGCTGCGGGTCGATCTGGAGGAGCGGGTGGCGCCCAGCGTGGAGTCGGTGGCGTACTTCGTGATCTCGGAGGCGCTGACCAATGCGACGAAGCACGCCAACGCGATGCGCGCGGAGGTCATCGTCCGTCGGGTCGGCGAGGTGCTGCGAGTGCGCGTCACCGACGACGGGCTGGGCGGTGCCGACGCCGCCGCCGGCACGGGGCTGACCGGGCTGGCCAAGCGGGTCGGCTCCCTCGACGGGGCCTTCCACGTCAGCAGCCCCGTTGGGGGACCCACCACCATCACCGCGGAGCTGCCGTGCGCGCGGTGATCGCCGAGGACTCGGTGCTGTTGCGGGTCGGCCTGATCAAGGTGCTGGAGATGGGCGGGTTCCAGGTCCCCGCCGAAGCCGGCGATGCGGAAGGGCTGTTGGCGGCGGTGGCGGAGCACCGGCCCGAACTCGCCCTGATCGACGTCCGGATGCCGCCGGACTTCACCGACGAGGGGGTGCGAGCGGCGATGGAGATCCGCCGGCGCTGGCCGGGGACGGCGGTGGTGCTGCTTTCGCAGTACGTGGAGGAGCGGTACGCGGCTGACCTGCTGTCTGCGAACACCAGCGGTGTGGGCTACCTGCTCAAGCAGCGGGTTGCCGATGTCGCCGACTTCGTGGCGGCGGTCCGGCGGGTGGCGGACGGGGGCACGGCCCTGGACCCGCAGGTCGTCGCCCAGTTGCTGCTGCTGCTGCGGCGCGACAGCGACCCGCTCGCGCGGCTGACCCCCCGCGAACGGGAGGTGCTCGGCCTGATGGCCGAGGGGCGCTCCAATGCCGGCATCGCGCAGACGCTGGTGGTCAGCGAGAGCGCCGTGGCGAAGCACATCAACAACATCTTCGCCAAGCTTGACCTGCCCGTGGTCGACGCGGACCACCGCCGCGTCCTGGCCGTGCTGCGGTTCCTCGGAGCGTCCCGGGCCTGACGGGTGCCCGGCGCGGCCGCTGTCGCTGCCGGTCAGCTGAGGCTCCTGCCCGGCGGAGCTTTCCGGGTGCACGCAACTGGCCTCCCGCCGAAGCACGTCTGAGGGTGTGACGACGTCAGAAGCCGTTGCCCGCAATGGCCGTACGAGATCGCACCGTGCAGCCGAGAGAATCAGGAGCCGTTCCTTGTCGGATGAGATCCCGGTGCACCCTGTCGCCTGGCCACCTGCCCCGATCAAGACCGAGCGGCTCGTGCTCCGCGAGTCCGAGGCGCGGGACCGTGCGGCGCTGATCGAGCTGTTCGCCTCACGGGAGGTGGGAACCTACGTCGGCGGGGCGCGGCCGCGTGACGAGCTGGAGCGTGCGATGCCCGAGGTGCCCGGGCGGCGCTTCGGCTTCTTCGTGGTCGAGCTCGACGGAGCGGCGATCGGCATGATCACGCTCGATCGGCGCGGCCCGGAGCGTCAGGGCCACCTCCGTCCGGAGGGCGGGGAGCCCGAGCTCGGCTACATGTTCCTGCCGCAGGCGTGGGGGCGCGGGTACGCCACCGAGGCGTGCGCGGCGGTGCTCGACTGGTTCGCCGGTGCGCTTCCCGACGAGCCGGTGCTGCTCTCCAGCCGGACCGCCAACGCGGCCTCGATGCGCGTCGCGGCGAAGCTGGGGTTCACCGAAGTGGGGCGGTTCGAGGACTACGGTGCCGAGCAGTGGCTCGGCGTGTGGTCCCCGGGCACGCCGTCCGATTGAGCGCATGCGCGACAGCGCGGAGACGGAGGGCGATGCCGGCGCTACAGGTCGAGCGCGGCGCCACCTCGCTGCGATCGCCCGTCGTTGCCGGCTGTTACGGTCCTGCCATGACCCGCCGTGATCGCGCCCTGGAGCTGCTGCGTCAAGACTCGGAGCTGGCTGAGCTCGCGGCGTTCCCGTTCGACTTCGACCTCGATCGCTCCGAGCACGGCGAGGCGGTGCGGCTGGCATCCGGTCCGGCTCTGCAGGCGGTGGCCGGAGACGATACCGGTGGGACCTTCTTCCTGTGCCCGAACGGCGAAGTGCTCCACGCGAGCTCCGAGGGCGAGGCCGGGCTGGTCGGCGACAGCGTGGACGAGGCCCTCGAAGTCCTGATCGGGCTACCCGGCTGGCGGGACTACATCGACCTCGGCCTCCAGCCCGACTCCGCCGGAATGACGGCTGCCGTCGCCCGGACCGAGGCTGACATCCGCAGTTCCTACGCCCCGAAGCTCGACGTCGATCGCAGCAGGCTCCTGGCCGGGCTCGGGCTGCGCCGACTGCCGCAGGCAGAACTGATCCGGCGGCTTCACCGGTCGCTACGACGCACCGAGCCGGACTTCGTCCTCCTCAACGCGGACGAGGGTTGCGCCTATGCACTGCTGGGCCGGCTCCCGCGCGCGCCACTCTGGCAAGCCGTCCTTGCCCCGGGACAGGCCGACCTCGTCATGCTCCGGTCGGACCCCACGCGCCGGGCCGACACCGTGGACGATCCGGCACGCCGTGCGACCTTGCTGAGGGCTGCCCAGTACGACCGGCAGACCACCGACCTCCCGCTCCTGCGCAGCCTGCTCACGGCCGAGGCGGAGCTCGGCCACACCGACGAGCTGCGATTGGCGGCGGTCCTGGTGGGTCTGCACGGTCACGCCGAGGACCACGAGCTGATCACAGCACTGCGCCTGGCCAATCCGGACGTCTACTACGGGCTGGGAGGCTTCCCGGAGGCGCCGCAGGAACTGAGCAGCTGGGCGACCGGTTTCGACGACTCCAACTACGGGCTGGAACCAGCGGACGAGGACGAGCTCACGTGGGCCGAGTTGGCCCGTCGACAGGGTCGAACCGAGCTCGCTCGCGTCATCCTCATCCGGCTGCTCGACGACGCAGGACCGCGTGACGCACCGCTGCTCGGGTACCTCGCCGGACAGCTGGCGGGGCTCGGGGACTTCACCCAGGCAGCACGCGCGCGGAAGCTGCACGCCTGTCTTCAGGACGACCCACGGCAACGCGGCGCGTCCGTGATCAGCCTGGCGTCTCTGCAACGGCGGGCCGGCGACGTCGAAGGGGCCTGGGGTTCGTTGCAGCGTGCCGTCGCAGAGCTCGACGGCCCTCCGCCCACGCCCCGTGCGGACCAACTGGCCCTTGACCTCGGCCTTCCGGAGCAGGATCGGCGCGCCACCCTGACGTGGCGTGGCCTCCAGCTCGGCCACAGGGCGGCGGAGGAGCACTTCCTGGTCGCACGTGCCGCAGCGGCGGTTGACCTGTCCGCAACCGCCGCCGCAGCCCTGGCGGGGGGCATCGCCGTGCTGGGCACGCTGACGAGCGCACCCGACGGTCTTTCCAAGCTGGCTGTTGCAGTGACGGAGGAGGTGGGGGTCGGCACCCGTTTCGGACCTGTGGCCCCTCCCGGGGAACGGCTTCAGTAGTAGTCATCCGCATCGCCCTCCCTCCGCTCCGCCCTCCCACATCGGAGGCCGTGCGCTTCCGCCCTCGCCCCGCGCATGCGAGTCAGGCTGCTTTGAACGCGTTCAAAATCTCTGGCATCATGATCGCACCGACACGTGAGGGGGAGCGATGACGAATCTGGAGAGCGGGGTGGCCTGGTTTCTGCGGGCGGCCGGGCGGTACCTGGCGCTGTTCGTGCTGACCATGCTGGTCCTCCCGGCGGTGCGTCACGACGCCGAGTACAGCTACGCGGAGGACGTCTGGTGGGGACTGTTCCTGCTGGGTCTGATCGGTGTCCTGCCCTCGCTCGGATGGCTCGCCCTCGTCGCGCCCGTGCGGGCCGCCCGCTGGTCGACCGCGATGGCCGCCGCCGGCCTCTGCGCCATCGGCGGCTTCCTCGCCCTCGGCCTGCCGATCGTGCACCCACTGTGGTGGGCCGTGAGCGTCATGGGGTTCCAGCTGCTGTACGCGCTGGTGCTGCTGCCCGCGCCGCTGGCCGACCTGCCGGACGGGGAGGACGGACTCGGCTGACCGGCCGACGGATTACGGATCTCTGACGGGGGCCGGCTCTCCCTGGAAGGCCGGCCTCACACTCCGGTAGACCTGGCCCTGTACGCACGGGACCACCATCCACGGGAGCCAGACAATGACCGACAGCCAGCGCCGGCCCCGCCGGATCCTGCGCCCCGCACTCGCAGCCGCCACAGCCCTCGCCCTGCTCGGCGCCGGCCTCGGTCTCTACCTCTTCCAGCCCTGGAAAGCCTTCACCGACACCACCGTGAACGAGGCGCTCCCCGCTCCGGCAGCCCTCGCTTCTTCCGTTCCGGGCCCCACAGCAACCAACCCGGCCGGTGCGACCGCTGCGGCCCCGGCCGGGCCCGTCGACCTTGCGCGTGGCAGCTTCCAGTCCGGCGAGCACGCGACCACCGGCACCGCGCGCCTCGTCCGCCTTGCCGACGGCACCGCCGTGCTGCGCCTGGAGAACCTCGCCACCTCCGAGGGCCCCGACGTCCGGGTGTACCTCTCGGCCTTGCCGGCCGCTCGGTCCCGCCTGCACGCCCTCGGTGACAAGCCCCTCGGACTCGACAAGCTCAAGGGCAACCACGGCAACCAGAACTACGCCATCCCCGCCGGCACCGACCTGACGGCCTTCAACAGCACGGTCATCTGGTGCGAGCGCTTCTCCGTCAGTTTCGGAGCCGCAGACCTCACCGCGGTCTGATCGGTCCGGGACGAACGGGAACCCGCCCCGGGCGGACCCCGCGTACGGCTCAGTCCGGTGGCTCCTCCGGAGGCGCCTCGTGCGCGGGTTCGGTCACCGCGTACTCGGGGCCGTCCTGCGGTCCCTTCTCCTCCTCGTGAGCGGGCGGTGGCCCGCCCTCACCGGTCATCCGGGACTCGGGCGTCTCCGTCCGGACCGGCGGCTCCGCGGCCCGGTCGTCCTGTTCGCTCATGCCTCTCGCCTCCCGGGTCGCCGACCCGCCCGCCGTCGCCCGTGCCAGGTGACGGTCTTCGTCGTCGTTCGCTCCGTCGGACCCGGTGGCCGCCCGGGGCGGCCACCGGGTGACGAGTCAGTGCCTGCCTGCGTCCTTGATCTTCTCCATGGCCTGCTTGGCGTCGCTCTCCGCCTGCTCGGCCCGGCCCTTCGCCTCGATCGTGCGGTCCCCTGTGACCCGTCCGGCGGCTTCCTTGACCTTGCCCTTGGCCTTGTCGGCGGCGTTGCGCATCTTGTCCTGGGTGCCCATGGCACGGACTCCTCTCGGTCGCGGGGGCGGTGTCGTCCGCCCGGGAGCGGCGCCTGCCCGGGAACCGGGACTTCATGCACGGCCGCGGGGCGGCCGGTGGCCGTCCACCGTCTCAGCGTGCACGGAGAGGCACGAGTGCCCGGTGGGTTCGTTGCCCCCGGTGTTCGGCGGGCTCGTGCGATCGGTTGCGCGTCGCCACGGCCCAGGAACGTCGTCTGGTGCTCACAGCCGCCTCCGGGGGAATGGCGGACGCGACGTCCTGGATCAGCGTGCCGTCGCGCTCGAACAGCACCGCGCCCGCCGGGCTGTCGACGGTGGGCCGGACGAACAGCCAGGGGCCCGGCCGGTCCGTGGGGCCGTCAGAGGGCCGCGGTCGCGGGACGGTCGGTACAGGTGCTGCGAGGTACGCCATACACCTGCGGATTGCCGCCGTGGGGGCGGTCAAACCGCCCGGCCTGCGCGGGATCGACGCCCGACGGGGGCCCACGGGCGTGGGCGGGCCGGGCGGTTCCGTGACAGCAGGCCGATGGTCCGCCTCGGCTCATCACGGCCGCCGCTCGGGGCAACTCTCGCCCGGAGTTGCGCACTTGACCGCCTTCGGGCTGGCCGCCCGGCCTTGCCGTCCGGGGTCGTGCCTACCGAACGGCGGCGTTCTCGCCCTCCAGGTGTTCCAGGAGCTGCGCCCGATGCAGGGCGGCGACCGGGTCGAGGAGATCGGGGTGCCGCAGGAGGGGTGCCGCCTGCAGCTCGTGCTCCCCGGGGTGGACGAGGCGGGTCACGTCTCCAGCCGGGTCGCCGCCCGCGGCGGTGACGGTGTCCTGGGCGCGCCGGGCGACAGCCGGGTCGGCCAGCAGGCAGGCTGCCCAGCTGACGACCGTCTCGTCCACCCACGTCCGCCAGGCGCCGTCACCGTCGGGGGTGCCGTGTTCGATGCCGGTGAGCCAGTCCAGCCGGTCGCTGCCGCCGGGGCCGAGAAGGTGCAGCAGCTGTGCGTCGAGATCCGACGGGTAGCGCAGGGCGCAGGCCAGAGTGACCGCCTGCCGGGCCTGCGCCTCGCCCAGGGCGCGGCTGAGAGCACCGGGCGCAGGTGGGTAGGCGGCCAGCAGCCAGCGGGTGCCGGCGGCTATGACGGGGGAGAGGTCGGTGGGCACGGCGGTGGCTCCTCGACGGGCATGCTCGCTCCGCCCGGCCGGGCCCGCGAGCTGCGGTTGTGGAGCTCCGCTGCTCCGCTTGTGGCGGACCAGTGTAGGCGGGGTCGGCGGAATGGCGGCATGATGCGCGTCACCATGACCCGGTCGGGTGGCGCCCGGACGCGGCCCGGACGCGGGGCCGGAGGGCCGCCGCGGCCGGGGTGCGCGGGGTGCGCGGGGTGCGTGGAGTGCCCGGGGTGGGTCAGGAGTTCTTGCCGCGCCCGGTCACGAAGTCGCGGGCCCGGTCGACCAGACCGGCGCCGGGCGCCAGCAGCTTGCTGGCCATCGGGGTGTCCGGCGCGGCGGGATGCGGCCGGGTGGGAGCCATCGACTTGGCGCGGCGGACCTTGTCACCGAGGTCGTCCAGCATCTCCGGCGTGCAGGCCTGCCGGAGCATGGGGAAGAGGTTGGTCTCCTCGTCCTGGACGTGGGCGGCGACCTCGTCCATGAGCTGCTGCAGCAGCGGACCCATCTGCGGATCGTCGGTCCTGGTCTTCTCCAGTTGCTTGAGGAGCTTCTCCACCCGGCCGTGATCCTCGAGTTCCTTGTCCGCGAGCCGGTCCCCGTCCTCGACGTGCTCGCGCACCGCCGGGTAGAGGTACTGCTCCTCGGCGACCGAGTGCCGGACCAGCTCGATGGTGACCTCGTCCACGACGTCGCGCAGCTGTTGGCCGCCGCCGGTCATCGCCTGGATCCGGGCGAACATCTCCTCCACCTCCCGGTGGTCGGTCATCAGCTCGTCGATCATGTTCCCGCCGTGCCCCATGGTGCCTCCTGCTTCCTCGGGGCCGGCCGGGGCGGTGCCGCGGTTGTACAGCTCGATGAAGTCGTTGGCGTACGGGGCACCGGAGTTGCCGCC
>NZ_JBEYVJ010000204.1:0-12951 GCF_040643935.1 Kitasatospora sp. NPDC047058
ACCGGCGCTACAACCCCCAAACCCGAAAGGTGCAGCAGGAGCGCTACGAGGCAGACATCGAGGTCGGACCAACCGTCGTCGAGGCGTTCCTGCGCTACGTGGCAGGCGTGACAGGCTTCTCGGCGCTCGCCGGATGGCTCAACAGCCGCGGGCACCGCACCACCAGGGACACGCTGTGGTCAGCAGAGACCATCAAGCGCTACATGGACTCTGGGTTCGCGGCAGGTCTGCTGCGTGTCCATGACCCCGCCTGCCGGTGCAACGGGCGTAAGACAAACGGCAGTTGCCCGAATTACCAGTTCATTCAAGGGGCGCACGAGGAACTCATCGGCCCCGAGATTTGGCAGCAGTACGTCGACAGGCGAAAGCTCGTCAAAGAGAGCGCGCCACGGGCGCGCAAGGGTATCTATGAGCTCACCGGCGCTATGGCGTGCGGTGGTTGCAGGAAGGGGGCGCGAACCGCCGGGCGCGCGAACCGCCGGGCGCGCGAACCGCCGGGCGCGCGAAGTGTCGGACGCGCCGTAACCTGGGAGGCGTTCCCCGGCGAAGGGGTGTGCGTGCGGATGGGTGCGGGCGAAGGCACGGTGGGTGCCGCGGTGCTCGAACGGCTCGGGGCACAGGCGGCCGTACTGGCGGAGCTGGACGACGCGGTGCGGGCGGACGAGCCCGACGCGGTGCACCGGATGCGGGTGGCGGGCCGACGGCTGCGCAGCGCGCTGCGGACGTACCGGAGACTGTTCGCCGCCGGGGTGACCGACGAGCTGGTGGCCGAACTGCGCTGGCTGGGGTCGGCGCTGGGGCGGGCCAGGGACCGGGAGGTGCTGGGCGCGCGGCTGGCTGCGCGGGCGCGGGACCTGCCGGACGCCTGCGGGCCGGACCGGGTGGCGGCGGAGCTGGAGCGGTGGGGGCGGGCCGAGTACCGGCGGGTCTGGCCCGAGGTCCTCGCGGCGCTGGACAGCCCGCGCCGGCGCGCCCTGGCGGACGGGCTGGCCGCGCTGCTGGACGATCCGCCGCTGCGCCGGCGGGCGGGGCGGGCCGCCGGGGCGGAGCTGGCCCGGGTCGCGGCGCGGGAGCAGCGGCGGACGGCGGAGCGGGTGCAGCGCGCGCTGGACGGCGGGGCGGGGCAGGACGAGGCGCTGCACGAGGCGCGGAAGGCGGCCAAGCGCGCCCGGTACGCGGGGGAGACGGCGGTGCCGGTGGCCGGGCGGGCGGCGGAGCGGTACGTCGAGCGGATGAAGGCCGTGCAGGAGGTGCTCGGGGAGCACCAGGACGCGGTGGTCGCGGCGGCCGCCCTGCGCGGGCAGGCGGACGCGTCGGGCGAGGCCTTCGGGTACGGCGTGCTGTACGGGCAGGAGCTGGCGGCGGGCGAGGCGGCCCGGCGGGAGCTGCCGGCGGTGTGGCGGCGGGCGGCGAAGCGGAAGCTGGCCCGGTTCGGCTGACCCCGGGCCCGCCCGGCTCCTCGGCCCGCTTGGCGCTGCTTCGCCCCCGCTCAGTCCTCGCGTGGCGTGAGGCCGGCCGAGCGGGCGGCGGTCCGGAGCAGGTCGCGCAGCATCGCGGTGCTCAGCCGGCCGGTGTTCGTGTTGCGCGGGCTGACGTGGTAGCACCCGTACAGTTCCAGCGGCGGCCCGCCGTCGGTGGCCGGCAGGGTGACGTGGGCGCCGTGGCCGAACCCGGGCCGCGGGCGGGGCGCCCGCCAGCCGGCGGCCTCGACCGCGGGCAGCAGCGCCTGCCAGGCGAACCCGCCGAGCGCGACGACGGTCCGGACGGTGGGCCGCAGCAGCTCCAGCTCGCGGACGATCCACGGGCGGCAGGTGTCCCGTTCGGCGGTGGTCGGCTTGTTGTCCGGCGGTGCGCAGCGGACCGGGTCGGTGATCCGGACGCCGTGCAGCTGCAGGCCGTCGCCGTGCCGGACGGATTCGGGGCGGTCGGCCAGCCCGAGCCGGTACAGGGCGGCGTAGAGGAGGTCGCCGGAGGGGTCGCCGGTGAAGATCCGGCCGGTGCGGTTGGCACCGTGCGCGGCGGGGGCGAGGCCGACCAGGACGAGCGGGGCGTCGGGCGGTCCGAAGCCGGGGACGGGGCGGGCCCAGTAGGTCCAGTCCTGGTAGGCGCGGCGTTTGGTGCGGGCGGTCTCCTCGCGCCACGCGACCAGGCGCGGGCAGGCGCGGCAGCCGGTGACCACCCGGTCGAGCGCGGTGATCCCGTCCGCCCGGGCGGCGGCCGCCGCGGGGTGGCGCGGGTCGTCGGGATCGGCGGCCGGGCCGGCGTCGACGGGGTCGGGCATGGTCACGATCCTAGGCTGCGCCTGCGGACTCCCGCGGCAGGTCCGCACCGGGCTCCGGCGGCGGGTCCGCAGGCGTAGCGTGGAATCAGTGCTCCGGCGGCCCCCGGCTGGGCCGGGTCGGCGACGGCCGGGACTCGCTGCTGCGCGAGGAGGCCGTGATGGTCGTCGATGTGGTGCTGGGGGTCATTGTCGGAGTGCTGATCCTGGCGGCCGTGGTGGGTGCGGCCAGCGTCCGGGTGGTCCAGCAGTTCCAACGCGGCGTGGTGTTCCGCTTCGGCAAGGTGCGCGAGGAGATCCGGGACCCGGGCCTGGTGATGCTGATGCCCGTGGCGGACCGGTTGCGCAAGGTGAACGTGCAGATCGTGACGATGCCGATCCCCGCGCAGGAGGGCATCACCCGCGACAACGTGACCGTCCGGGTGGACGCGGTGGTGTACTTCCGGGTCGTGGACCCGGTGAAGGTGACCGTCAACGTGCAGGACTACAACTTCGCGATCTCGCAGGTCGCGCAGACCTCGCTGCGGTCGATCATCGGCAAGAGCGAGCTGGACGACCTGCTGGCCAACCGCGAACCGATCAACCAGGGCCTGGAGTTGATGATCGACAGCCCCGCGCTGGGCTGGGGCATCGAGATCGACCGGGTGGAGATCAAGGACGTCGCCCTGCCCGAGTCGATGAAGCGCTCGATCGCCCGGCAGGCGGAGGCCGAGCGGGAGCGCCGGGCGCGGATCATCACGGCGGACGGCGAGTACCAGGCCTCGGCGCGGTTGTCGGAGGCGGCCTCGGTGATGAGCGCGACCCCGACGGCACTCCAGCTGCGGCTGCTGCAGACCGTGGTGGAGGTGGCGGCGGAGAAGAACTCGACGCTGGTGCTGCCGTTCCCGGTCGAGCTGCTGCGGTTCCTGGACACCGCGGGGGAGGTGCAGCGGCAGTCCCTGCGCGGGGAGGGCGGCAGCGCCGAGGCGCCGGAGGCCGGCGCGGAGGAGCCGCAGCTGCCCGCGGTGGAGCAGCTCGAACTGCCGCCGCTGGAGGAGCTGCTGGAGCACTCGCCGCTGGACGGCGCGGAGCGAAACGGTGCGGACCGCAACGTCACCGACCGCGACGGCCCGGACCGCGACGGCACGTCCGGCGGGGCCCGGGAGGGGGCCGGGGAGGCGCCGGCGGAGCAGGGGTGACGGGCCCGGTGGCGGTCGCCCCGGCGCCGGACCACGATGGAGTGAACGGGAGTGGCAGGCACGTCAGGAGGCCGATCATGACCAGAGCCAGCGACATCATGCACCCGGGCGCGGAGTGCATCCGTGAGGACGAGACCATCGCCGCCGCAGCCCGGATCATGAAGGAACGCCATGTCGGGGCGCTGCCGATCTGCGGTGAGCGGAACAGGCTGCTCGGCATCATCACCGACCGTGACATCGTGCTGAAGTGCGTGGCCGAGGGCCGTGACCCGGCCACGGTGACGGCCGGCGAACTCGCCGAGGGCCGCCCGATGACGGTGGAGGCGGACGAGGACGCCGAGCAGGTGCTGCGGATGATGGAGCAGTACCAGGTGCGCCGGCTGCCGGTGATCAACCACCCGGAGCACGAGCTCGTCGGGATGATCAGCGAGGCGGACATCGCGCGCGGACTCCCGCAGGCCCGGCTGGCGGAGTTCGTCACCGCGGTCTGCGCGGAGGAGAGCCCGAGGTCGACCGAGGTGGAGGAGCCGCTGCGGACCTGAGACCCGTGTCCGGGCGGGCCCGGGACCCGCGTCCGGGCCCTTCCCGGGGAGCGCCTACCGGGCGGCGATCGCCTCCGCCGCCCGGTTCGCCGTGCCTCCGCGGGTGCTCAATGGTGCTCAACCGGCCAGCGCGTAGACGGTGGTGGCGTGGGCGGCGGGATCCTCCTCGCCGTCGGCGGTCAGGGTGATGTCGAGAAAGGCCATCCGCCGGCCGAGCTTGGTCACCCGGGCGTGCACCAGGACGTCGCGGCCGGTGACCGCCCGCTGGAAGCTGGTGGACTGCTGGACGGTGGTCATCGGCCCGAACCCGCCGAGCGCCGCCGAGACGGCGATGACGCTCGCGGTGTCGGCGGCGGCCATCAGCGCCTGGCCGGACATCCCGCCGCCCTCGCGGGCCAGCCGGCCGGACCACGGCAGCCGCAGCACGGCGTGCCGCGGGCCGGTCTCGGCCACCGTGAGGCCGAGGGCCTGCACCCAGGGCGCGAAGTTGTCGGCGAGGATCTTGTCCGCCTCGGCGGTGGTGAGCGTCATGCCGTCATTGTGGCTCCCGGTCTCCCGGCGTAAACGCCGCCACGGGCGTGCCCCGCCGGCCGGGCCTCACTGCTGGCCGGGCCTCACCGCTGGTCGTGCAGGGCCCGCTGGATCAGTTCGGCGAGGTGCACGGCCCGGCGGCCCCCGGCCAGTTGGGAGATCTGGGTGCGGCAGCTGAAGCCATCGGCGAGGATGACGGTGTCCCGGTCGGCGGCCCGGACCTCCGGGAGGAGGACGCGCTCGGCGACCGCCCGGGAGACCTCGAAGTGGCCCCGCTCGAAGCCGAAGTTGCCGGCCAGGCCGCAGCAGCCGGAGTCCAGCACCCGGTTCCGCACGCCGAGCCGGGCCTCCACCCGGCGGTCCGCGGCGGTCCCGAGGACGGCGTGCTGGTGGCAGTGGGTCTGGGTGACGGCGTCCACGGGGGCCTGCGGGAGCGGGGCGTCCGGCGCGTACTCGTCGACGAACTCCGCGAAGGTGCGGGTGCGTTCGGCGAGCGGACGGCCGTCGGGGCCGAGCAGCCGGGGGAGGTCCTCGCGCAGGGTGGCGGTGCAGCTCGGGTCCATGCCGACCACCGGGGTGTCCTCCGGCAGCCCGGCGGCGGCCAGCGCGCGCAGGCTGCGCCGCATCACCCGGCGGGCGGTGCCGAGTTGGCCGGTGGAGTACCAGGTCAGGCCGCAGCAGACCGGGCCGGCCGGGAGCCGGACGTCGAAGCCCAGGTGCCCCAGCACCTCGACGGCGGCGCGCAGGACGTTCGGCTGGAGGTGGTCGGAGAAGGTGTCCGGCCAGAGCAGCACCGGGCGGGCGCCCTCGGGGGCCGGGTGCGCGGCGCGGTGGCGGCGGTACCAGCGGGTGAAGGTCTCGGGCGGGAAGACCGGGACCACCCGCCGCGGGTCCACCCCGCCGAGCCGCTTCAGCGGGCCGGCCGCCGGCGAGCGGGCGAGCAGGTTGGCCGCGGCGGGGGCGAGTGCGACCGCCCGCAGCCAGAGCGGCAGCCAGCCCATCGAGTAGTGGGCGGCCGGCCGCGGCCGGTGCCGGTAGTGCTGGTGGAGGAACTCCGTCTTGTAGGTGGCCATGTCGACGTGGACCGGGCAGTCGCTCGCGCAGCCCTTGCAGCCGAGGCAGAGGTCCAGCGCCTCCCGGACCTCGGGCGAGCGCCAGCCGTCCCGGATCGCGCCCCCGGCCGGGTCGCCGGGAGGCGCCCCCGCCCCGCGCAGCATCTCGGCGAGCAGCCGGGCCCGGCCCCGGGTGGAGTGCCGTTCCTCACCGGTGGCCATGTAGCTCGGGCACATCACCCCGGTGGCGGGGTCCACGCACTTGGCCACGCCGACGCAGCGGCGGACCGCCTTGGCCAGGCTGCCGTCGTCCCGCTCGTACGGCAGGGCGAGCGGGAGTTCGCGCACCGGTCCGGCGAACCGCAGGTCGGCGTCGAGCGGGCGCGGGTCGACCAGCGCGCCCGGGTTGAGCAGGTTCTCCGGGTCCCAGATCCGCTTGAACTCGCCGAACAGGCCGATGACTTCGGGCCGGTACATGCGGGGCAGCAGCTCGGAGCGGGCCTGCCCGTCGCCGTGCTCGCCGGACAGCGAACCCCCGTACGAGACCGCGAGATCGGCCGCCTGCTCCATGAACTCCCGGAACACCAGCACCCCTTGGGGCTCGGTGAGCGGGAAGTCGATCCGCAGGTGCACACAGCCCTCGCCGAAGTGCCCGTACGGGACACCGCGCAGGCTGTGCCGGCGCAGCAGGGCCCGCAGGTCGCGCAGGTAGTCGCCGAGGCGCTCCGGCGGGACGGCGGAGTCCTCCCAGCCGGGCCAGGCCTCGCCGCCTCCGGGCAGCCGGGTGACGATCCCGGCGCCGGCTTCACGCACCCCCCACAGCTGGCGCTGCTCGCCGGGGTCGGTGACGACGGTGGTGGTGGCGGTGCGTTCGCGCCGGACGGCGTCGGCGAGCCGGCGGGCGGCGTCGAGCGCCTCGGCGGCGGTGGCGCCGCCCGCCTCCAGGAACAGCCAGCAGGCGCCCGCGGGCAGCCGGTCCAGGGCGGGCGGGCGCGGGCCGGCGGCGAGCAGCGCCTCGATCAGGTCGGCGGCCATGCCCTCGACGGTCAGCGGTCGCAGCGGCAGCAGCGCGGGCACGGCGTCGGCGGCGGCGGTCTCGTCGGGGTAGCCGGCCACCACCAGGGCGCGGGCCGGCGGCTCCTCGACCAGCCGGACGGTCGCGCCGAGCAGCAGGGCGCAGGTGCCCTCGGTGCCGGTCAGCGCCCGGGCGAGGTCGTGACCGCGTTCGGGCAGCAGCGCGTCCAGCGGGTAGCCGGAGGTCCGGCGCGGCAGGTCCGGCATGCCCTGGCGGATCAGGGCGAGGTGCCGGTCGGTGAACTCCTGGAGGTCGCGGTGGAGCCGGCCCGCCGGGCCGGGCAGTCCGGGGAGGGCGGCGCGTTCGGCGGGCCCGAGCGGACCGCCGACGGTCAGCTCGGTGCCGTCGGCGAGCAGCAGGTCGAGCGACTCGACGTTGTCGGCGGTGCGCCCCCAGGCCACCGAGTGCGCGCCGCAGGAGTCGTTCCCGATCATGCCGCCGAGGGTGCACCGGCTGTGCGTGGACGGGTCGGGCCCGAACCGCAGCCCGTACGGGCGGGCGGCCCGCTGCAGGTCGTCCAGGACGGTGCCGGGCTCGACCCGGGCGGTGCGGCGCTCCGGGTCCACGCCGAGCACCGCGCCCAGGTGGCGCCGGAAGTCGAACACGACGGCGCCCGGGCCGATCGCCTGCCCGCCGATGCTGGTCCCGGCGCCGCGCGGCACCACCGGCACCCGGTACTGCCGGCACAGCGCGAGCGCGGTGCGCACGTCGTCCAGGTCGGCCGGCTTGACCACCCCGAGCGGCAGGTGGCGGTAGTTGGAGGCGTCGTGGCTGTAGACGGTGCGCTCGGCGGCGCCGAAGCGGACCTCGCCGCGCAGCGTGGCGGCCAGCTCCCGGGCGAGGTCGGCGCCGGGGGCGGCGGACGGTCGGCTCACGGTGGTCCTCCCGGGGGTGGAACGCTGGTGTACCGCCGCCGATCATCGCAGCCCGCGGCCGCCCGCGGTACGGACCCGCCCCCCGCGGGGGGCGTGTCGGGCGGACCGGGCCCTACCGCCGGCGGGGTGCCGTCTGGCAGGCTCGGCTTCCATGATCACCGAGACTGCGATGCCCGGGGATGACCCCGCTGCCGCCAACCCCCACCTCGCGGGCCTGCCGATCGGCGAACGCCCGCCCTTCCCGGCCGACGGTGCCCCGTCCTGGGACATCTTCCCGTACGAGGGCGAGCTGCGGGTCAAGGTGCTGGACGCGCCGCAGCTGCCCGAGCCGCCGCGCCAGGGCGAGGACGGACCGGAGGGCTGCAAGCAGTGCGTCCGCCCGGACGGGGACTTCCTCTGGACGGACGAGCACTGGCGGCTGAGCACCGCCGACGAACCCTCCGGCCTGCCCGCCGTCGTGCTGCTCCAGCCGCGCGCCCACCACGACCTGTTCGACCTGCCGCCCGAGCGCGCCGCCGAGTTCGGGCCGATGCTCCAGAGAGTGGAGGCGGCGCTGCTGTCACTCGGCGGCATCGGCCGCGTCCACGTCAACCGGTGGGGTGACGGCGCCGCGCACCTGCACCTGTGGCTGATCGCCCGCCCCGAGGGCATGCTGCAGCTGCGCGGCTCCACCCTCCCGCTCTGGATGGACGTCCTGCCGGCGCAGCCCGCCGACGCGTGGGCCGAGACCGCCCGCCGGATCGCCGCCGCGATGGCCGCCGGCGGCGGCACGGCCCACGTCCTCTGAGGTCAGGACGCGTTGCGCCGGGCCGATCCGGTGAGCGTTCCCTTCGCGATGTGCGAGAGCTTGGCCATCTCGAACGCCGGGTAGGCGCCGCCCGCCAGCAGCGAGAACTTCACGCCCTCGCGGCCGCCCGGCCGCCGGTGCCCCGCGGGCTGGAAGCGGCGGTGGTGCTCGGCGGCCCGGTGGAAGAACTGCGGGCGCTCGGCGCGCGACACGCACCCGGCGAGGTCGAAGGTGAAGAGGTAGTGCCGCACCATCCGGGTGAACAGCGCGTCCCGGACGTCGTCCAGCCCGGGCTGCTGCGCCGCCAGGTCGTCCAGCGCCGCGAAGCTCCGCTCGTACTGCTCGAAGATGTCGAACCGGCTGCTGCCGGGGGAGCCGGTCGGGTGGACGGTCTCCCGGCGGCGCAGCTGGACGCAGGCGCGCGGCAGCACGGCGATCCGCCGGGCGGTCAGCATCGCCTCGTGAACCGCCGGGATCTCCTCGTAGCGGCCGTCGGGGAAGGCCAGGGCCCGCTCGCGCCAGTGCTCGCGGCGCAGCAGCCGGTCCCAGGCCAGCGCGGGGGCGCCGAACAGCCCGGGGCGGTCGGACGGCCCGAACACCTCGGGACCGGCCTCGGCCAGCTGCGCCTCCGCCTCGCCGGGCCAGTCCCGCCCGCCGTGCCGCCGGGTGTGCCCGAACAGCAGCACGTCCACCGGCCCGGTCTGCACCAGCCGGTCGGCGAGCGACTGCAGGCCGTCCCGGGGCATCAGGTGGTCGGCGTCCAGGAACAGCAGGTACTCGCCGGAGGCCCGGGCCGCGCCGGCGTTGCGGCTCACGCCGACACCGACGGCGGCGTCCAGGTGCAGCACGGTGACCCGCGGGTGCCGGGCCGCGTAGGCCTCGGCGACCCCGGCCGGGGTGTCGGGGGAGCGGTCCGCGACCACGATGACCTCGAAGTCGCGGAAGGACTGGGCGAGCAGCGAGTCCAGGCACTCCGGGAGCTGTTTCTGCTGGTCGTAGGCGGGGAGCACGACGCTGATCAGAGGTGAGGGCATGAGGCCGGAGCGTAGGAGCGGATGCGGGAGGTGGCAAAGGTCTGACAGTCCGTAATTATGAGCAATACCCGTCAAACCGTACGGGCGTCCGCCAGATCTTCACGTGCCGTACCGGATGTGTCCACGTCAGCGCGTCAGGCGGGCGGCGCCGTGACCGGGGAACACCGGCAGGCCGGGGTCCGCTGCGGCGCAGCGGACCCCGGACCGGCCCCGACCGGACCCCACCAGGGGGCGCCGGCCGGCCGGGCGCTCAGTCGCCCGCCGCCGCCGTGGCCTGCCCGCGCAGCAGGAGGGCCACCGCGACCGCGGCCAGCGCGGCCACGCCCGCCCCGGTGAGCAGGGTGAGGTGCATGCCGTCCACGAACGCCGTCCGGGCGTGGTCGCCGACCGGGCCGCCGATCCCGGTGGCGGCGGCCAGCGAGGACCGGGCGGCCTCGGCCACCTGCGGGGGCAGGCCGGTGACGTCCAGGTGGCCGCGGTAGCCGGCGCTGAGCAGGCTGCCGAGGACGGCGATGCCGAGGGCGCCGCCGAGCTCCCGGGAGAGGTCGTTCATCGCCGAGGCGACGTTCTGCAGCGAGCGCGGCAGCGCGTCCGTGATCGCGGTGGTGGCGGGCGTCATCGCCAGCCCGGACCCGGCGCCGAGCAGCAGCAGGGCGGCGGCGAGCTGCCAGTACGCGCTGTCGGCGCCGAGCCCGCCGAGCGCGGCCATCGCGCCGGCGATCAGCACCAGCCCGAGCACCCACGGGCCCCGGGCGCCGAAGCGCTCGACCAGCCGCGGGGTGAGCCGGGAGAACGGCACCATCGTGACGGCCATCGGCAGGATGCTCACGGCCGCCACCAGGGCGGTGTCGCCGCGGACCAGCTGCAGGTACTGCATGATCACGAAGATGTAGCCGAAGAAGGCGAAGAACTGGCACAGGATCGACAGCGAGCCGGCCGCGAACCGCCGGTTGCGGAACAGTCGCGGGTCCAGCAGCGGGTGGCGGCGGCGCAGCTCCCACGCCACGAAGCCGGCCAGCACGGCGAGCCCGGCCGCGATCCCGCCGAGGGTGACCGGCTCCGCCCAGCCGCGGGTCGGCGCCTCGATCACCGAGTAGACCAGCGCGCCCAGGCCGGCCACGGCCAGCAGTGCGCCGCCGACGTCCAGCCGCGGGGCCCGCGGATCGGCGGACTCGGGCACGAACAGCAGCGTTCCGGCCAGCGCGGCCACGGCGAGCAGCACGTTGAGCAGGAACACCGCACGCCAGGACCAGAACTCCAGCAGCGTCCCCGAGGCGAGCAGGCCGACCACCGCGCCGGCGCCCGCCACCGCGGCCCAGACGCTGACCGCCCTGGTCCGCTGGGCGCGCGGGAACGTCCCGGTGATGGTGGAGAGGGTGGCCGGCATGACCAGCGCCGCCCCCACCCCGAGCAGGCCGCGCAGGGCGATCAGCACCGCCGGGTCGGTGGTCAGCGCGGCCAGCCCGGACCCGCCGCCGAACAGGGTGAGGCCCGCCAGCAGCGCGCGCCGGCGGCCGAACCGGTCGCCCAGCGCCCCGGCCGGCAGCAGCAGCGCGGCGAACACCAGGCTGTAGGCGTCGATGATCCAGGACAGCTGGGTCTGGCTGCCGTGCGTCTCCCGGGCGAGGTCCGGCAGCGCCACGTTCAGCGAGGCCATCGCGGCGACCACGGTGGCCAGCGCGAGGCAGGTGACCAGCAGCACCAGCTGGTGGCGGACGGGCGGCCCGCCCGGGGTGGCGTCCGGGGTCGGGGCGGCGGCGGCCCGTGGCTCGGTGGCGGTCATGGCGGTCCTTCTCTCCCTGGCGTCCGGGCGCCGGCCCCGGTCCGGCAGGACGGGGGCGGCGCGATGCGGCCAGCGTGGGCGCGCCGGGGATAGGATTTCAACCGTGATGAATAAGCCACCGCGCCGGGGCCGGCGGACCGGCAGCCCCGACACCCGCGCCCAGATCCTCGACATCGCCCGCCGGCGCTTCCTGTCCGAGGGGTACCAGGCGGTCACCCTGCGCTCGGTCGCCGCCGACGCGGGCGTGGACCTCGCCCTGGTCAGCTACTACTTCGGCTCCAAGAAGGGCCTGTTCGGCGCCGCCCTCGCGCTGGCCGTCAACCCCGCCGAGCAGCTCGCGCTCGTCCTCGAAGGAGACGTCGACACCCTGCCCGACCGGGTGCTCGACCGGGTCCTGGCCATCTGGGCCGAGCCGGAGAACGCCGCGCCGCTGCGCGCCATGCTCGGCGGCGCCGCCCAGGACCAGGCGCTCGCCCTCCTGGTGAACGAGGTGCTGCAGCGCGAGATGATCGACCGGATCGCCGCCCGGATCGGCGGCCAGGACGCCCGCCGGCGGGCCTGCGAGTTCGCCTCCCAGCTGGCCGGCCTGATCATGGTGCGCTACGTCCTGCGCCTCGAACCGCTGGCCTCGCTCCCGGCTGATGAAATCGCCCGCAGCCACCTCCCGCTGCTGCGGCACGCCCTGCGGCCCCGCACGGGAGCGGCGCGGGCGGCCCGGTGAAAGCCGGAGGCCCCGCGCGGAGGGGTTCCGCGCGGGGCCGGTGATGCTGCCGGGACGGGCCTGGTCGGCCGGGCCGGCTCAGTACCAGTGGTGCGACTGCCAGAACGCCCAGGCGCCGCAGGGGCTGCCGTAGCGGGTGTTCATGTAGTTCAGGCCCCACTTGATCTGGGTGGCCGGGTTGGTGCGCCAGTCGGCGCCGGCCGAGGCCATCTTGGAGCCGGGGAGGGCCTGGACCAGGCCGTACGCACCGGAGGAGGCGTTGACGGCGTGCGGGTTCCAGCTGCTCTCGTGGAACACGATGTTGCTGAAGCACTGGAGCTGGCCGGCCGGGACGATCTGGGCGGCGATCTCGCGCGGGCTGCCGGAGTAGGACGGCTTGGCGTTCAGGGCGGGGCGCTCCTGCGAGCGGGAGGCGGCGGCCGCCGCGTCGGCCTTGGCCTTGGCCTCCGCCTGTGCCTTCGCCTGGGCCTCGGCCTGCGCCTGGGCGGCGGCCTGGGCCTGCGCAGCAGCAGCGGCGGCGTCAGCCTGGGCCTGCGCCTGGGCGGCCGCGGCGGCGTCGGCCTGCTGCGGTTCACCCTCACGCCGCAGAACTCGCCGTCCGCCAGTGCCCAGATGGCGATCCTCTGCGCCGACGGCGCCGCCCCGCGCGACCCCGAGGTCTACTGGCGCGCGGTCGAACGCAGCCGCGCCGAGCACCCGTTGCTCGGCCCGCTGCTCAACAACGTGAGCACCTGCGCGTTCTGGGACCGCCCGCGCGAGCAGCCCACCGAGGCGCGGTACGACGTCCCGGCGCTGATCGTGGCCGCGACCGGCGACCCGCGCACCCCCTACCGGGACAGCACCGCGCTGCACGGCCTGCTGCCCGGCTCCCGGCTGCTGACGCTCCAGGGCGCCGACCGGCACGCGCTCTACGGGATGTACGGCAACGCGTGCGTGGACGACACCGTCAACGCCTACCTGGCGAGCGGGCGGCTGCCGCAGTCCGACCCGACCTGCAGCAAGTGACCGGGTGAGCGGGTGACCTGCTGATCCGCCCCGCCCACCTCGCCCAGCTGCGCCGCATCCTGGACGACCCGGAGGCCAGCCCCAACGACC
>NZ_JBEYVJ010000205.1:0-12921 GCF_040643935.1 Kitasatospora sp. NPDC047058
CCGGCCCCGCGCCCGCGCCGGGAGGGCCAGGGCGCCCCGGGCGACCCGCGCCGTCAGCCGCAGCGCTCGCGCGAGCTGCAGGCCCGGATCGAGGACGCGGTGCTGGCCCGGCACGACAAGCCGGCAGTCAAGCTGCCCAAGACCTTCGGCGAGCCCGAGGGCGAGCGGCTGCAGAAGGTGCTCGCGCGGGCCGGCATCGGCAGCCGCCGGGCCTGCGAGGAGCTGATCGAGCAGGGCCGGGTCGAGGTCAACGGCAAGCGCGTGACCGAGCAGGGCAAGCGGGTCGACCCGCAGAAGGACGAGATCAAGGTGGACGGCCTGACCGTCGCCACCCAGTCCTACCTGTTCTTCGCGCTGAACAAGCCGGCCGGCGTGGTCTCCACCATGGAGGACCCGGACGGGCGCCAGTGTCTCGGCGACTACGTGACCAACCGGGAGACCCGGCTCTTCCACGTCGGCCGCCTGGACACCGAGACCGAGGGCATCATCCTGCTCACCAACCACGGCGAGCTGGCCCACCGCCTCACCCACCCGCGGTACGGCGTGACCAAGACCTACCTGGCCGCCATCCAGGGCCCGATCCCGCGTGACCTGGGCAAGCAGCTGGCGCAGGGCATCGAGCTGGAGGACGGCTTCGCCCGGGCCGACAGCTTCAAGGTGGTCTCCAACGTCGGCAAGAACTACCTGGTCGAGGTGACCCTGCACGAGGGTCGCAAGCACATCGTCCGCCGGATGCTGGCCGAGGCCGGCTTCCCGGTCGAGAAGCTGGTGCGCACCCACTTCGGCCCGATTGCACTGGGTGACCAGAAGTCCGGGTGGCTGCGCCGCCTGACCAACCCCGAGGTCGGCCAGCTGATGCGCGAGGTCGGTCTGTAGACCGGTCGGGATATTCGCCGGAGCTGATCTGTAGACCGGTCGGCATATTTCGTTCGGGCGCGCTCGGTCGACCGGCCGATCAGTAGACCGGTCGACATAATTCGTGCCCGAGAAGCTGGTCTGTAGACCGGTCTGCATATTCGAGCGTTCGCCGTTTGTGCCCTGAGGGCCTCCCCGCCGAGTGGCGGGGAGGCCCTCACGCCGTTCGGCGGGTTCTGCTGTGAGCCGGGACGCATCGCCTGGTCACCGCCTTGTCAGCGTCATGATCCGTGGCCGAAGATTGCCACCTGACCACGGCCCGCCGAGTGGCGGGACTGCGCCATCGCGGCGCGGACGAGGGGCGAGACGGGGAGCGGCGTCGTGTCCGATGCACCACTCAGCGCACTGGGGCTGGCCGTACCGGACGGACAGGTCTACGCGGCGCTGGTGGCCAATCCGCAGTCGACGGCGGAGGACCTGGCGGCGTGTTGCGGGCTGACCCTCCAGCAGAGCATGCGCGCACTCGACAGACTGGCGCAGCACGGCATGGCGACCCGGGCGCCGGTGGACCGGCAGCGGTTCCTGCCGGTCGCGCCCGACGTGGCGATAGGCACCCTGATAGGCCACCGCGAGTCCGAACTGCGGCACGCCCGGGCCGAGATGCACCGCCTGATGGACGCGTTCCGGGAGGCCTCGCGCTACACCGACCCGGCGCACTCGGTCGAGGTGCTGACCGGCGGCGAGGCGATCGCCCAGCGGCTGGAGCACATCACCGAGACCAGCCAGTACCAGGTCCGCGGCTTCGACTGCCCGCCCTACATCCAGGACCCGGTGGCCAACATCCCGCTGCAGAGCCGGCGGATGAAGGAGGGCCTGCGGTTCCGGACCATCTACGACCGGGAGGCCGTGGCCTGGCCGGGCCGGTTGGAGAAGAACATCCTGGTCGGGGTCGCGGACGGCGAGGAGGCGCGGGTCCGGCCGGTCCTGCCGATGAAGATGATCATGTCGGACGACCGGATGGCGATCATTCCGATCAGCGTCGGCGACAGCGTGCTCGACGCCGCCTACGTGATCCACCCGTCCGCGCTGCTCCAGGCGCTGGACACCCTGTTCGAGGCGGAGTGGGAGCGCGCCGTCCAGCTCCAGGCCGCGATCGGCGCGGCCGAGGGCGCCCTGGAGCCGGAGGCCGACCACCGCAAGCTGCTGGGCCTGCTGGCGGCCGGCCTCACCGACGAGTCGATCGCCCGCTCGCTCGGCTGGAGCGCCCGGACCACCCAGCGCCGGCTGCAGAGCCTGATGCGCGAGCTGGGCGCCACCACTCGGTTCCAGGCGGGCATGGCGGCCCGGGAGCGCGGCTGGCTCTGAGCCCGTGCGCCCCGGGTCCGCGCAGGGCCTGCGCGCAGGGTCTGCGTTCAGGGTCTGCGTTCAGGGCCGGCGCTCAGGACCTGCGCGCCGGTGCCCGATGGGCGCGCGGGGTCGCCTCAGCTCCAGGGGGTGAGGTTCGCCCAGCGGCCGTCCGGTCCGCGCTCGACCTTTTCCAGGCCGACCACCGCGGACCGGTTCAGCCGGCCGTAGACGTGCGGGAACAGCACGCCGGGCGTCGCCCCGGGCGGCGGCGCCCCGTGCGGGGCCTCCCACTTGACCATCGGTTCCACCAGCGCCTCCTCGATCAGCAGCACCATCAGCGGCTCGGGGGCGTCGGCGAAGAAGGCGTTGGCCACCGCGAGCGCCGTCTGCTCGTCCGCCGAGCAGTGGATGAACCCGTCGGTGAGCAGCGAGGCGGTGGCGTAGGGCCGGCCGGGGTCGGCCAGCCAGTCGTCGAGGGGGGCGAGGTGCAGGATCATGTTCTTTTTGTACCTGAGCTTCCGGTCGAACTCGGGCTTGGACGTGAGCGGACGTCATGACGGCGCGGTCGGCCGGGCCAGCCGGGCCAGCCGGGGCGGCCGGGGCGGGCCGGGGCGGCCGACCCGGCGGGCCGGGTTCACAGGCCGGCCACCTTGGCCGAGGCGGAGACCTCGTAGACCAGGGTGACCGTCCGGTGGGCGCCCGGGCCGAGCGGCAGGTCCCAGCGGACGATGCCCTCGGCGTCGAAGGCGTCCGGGGCCGGGGAGCAGTCCTCCTTGCGCAGCCGCACCTCCACCGCCGACACCTCGGAGACCGGCACCCGTTCGCGGACGGTGACCAGCTGCTCGCCCCGCTCCTCCGGGCCGGAGAACCGCGAGAGGTGCAGCCGGACCGTCCGGGTGGTGACCGAGCGCTGGGTGAGGCCGGCGGTGGACTGGCGTTCCTCGGTCTCGCGGACCACCCGGTACCCGTCGGAGCTGCCGAACGCGAGCTCGGCGTCGGCGCCGGCCGCGGTGAAGGACAGTTCGCCGCGTCCGGTGAAGCCGCTGCCGCGGACCAGCTCGACCGGGCCGGCCAGCAGCGCGTGCCCGGCCGCGTTGCGGAACCGGACCACCTGGGTGACCAGCGGTGACAGCTCCGGCGCGCACGCATACTCGCTGCTCGCCGGTGCCGTGAAGGCGCCCAGCGGCACCCGGTGCGCCCGGCCGTCCGAGGGCACGGTGGCCGGGGCGGGGGCGCGCAGCACCCGGACCTCGCCGCCGTCGTCCACCCCCGGCACCGCCTCGGACGGGCCGAGCGTGCTGATCGCCTCCTCGCGCAGTTCGACCTCGACCGTGCGGCGTTCCTCCGCGCTGCGCTCGCGCAGCATCAGCACGTCCTCGGTGAGCGCGGGCGGGGCGGTGGCCAGGGCCGAGCGCGCGGTGGAGAGGGTGAGCCGGGCGCCGGTCCAGTCCTCGCCGGTGCGCTGCCAGACCACCGCCTCGGACTCCAGGTGCAGCGTGCCGCCGGCCAGGGTGGCCCGGTAGGACGGCCGCCAGAGTGCGCAGGGCACCAGGTGGCCGACGGTCAGCCGGACCGGGCCGGCGGTGGCCGCCTCGACGGTGAGGTCGAGGTGGGCGACCAGTTCGGCCGGCTCCTCCTCGGCCTGGTCGAGCGCGTTGCGGGCCTGGGAGCGCTGCTCGTCCAGGTCGCGCAGCCGGGAGCGGACGGCCCGCAGCTCCTCGCCGTAGCGCTCGCGCTCGGCGTCCACCCGGTCCAGTTCGCGGGCCCAGCGGACCCGTTCGACCTCGCCGGCGCCGGCGCCCTCGCCGACCTCGCGCAGCAGGTCGGCGGAGAGCTGGGCGAGCAGCGCGAGCCGTGCCTGGAGGCGGTCGTGCAGCTGGTCCTCGCGCCGGGCGCGCTGGTCCAGCTCGTGGACGCGGTGGCGCAGCGCGGAGTCGTCCGGGCCGGGCGGCAGCGTGGAGCGCGGGGTCCAGGCGCGCACGATCCGGGC
The DNA here is from genome assembly GCF_040643935.1 of Kitasatospora sp. NPDC047058. Lineage (NCBI taxonomy): Bacteria > Bacillati > Actinomycetota > Actinomycetes > Kitasatosporales > Streptomycetaceae > Kitasatospora > Kitasatospora sp. NPDC047058. Next base: position 4,193 of record NZ_JBEYVJ010000205.1, read on the forward strand.
GTCCAGGACGCGGGCGCCCGGGTCGGAGGTCTCGGCGCGCAGGGTGCGGTCGACGGCGAGGGCGGTGACCGGGCCGAGGCGCAGCCGCTGGACGCCGGCGACGAGGTCGACGGTGACGGTGCGTTCGACCTGGCTGCGGTCCTCCAGGCAGGTGACGGCGGTGACCGGGAGGGGGATGGTGTCGCTGGTCATCGTTCAGTTCCTCCGGTTTCCGCCGACGATGGCCTTTCCGGCCGGGATTCTGATCTGGTAGCCGCCGACGAGTCCGGCCCGGCCGCCCGGCGGCAGTTCGACCCGCCAGAGTCGGCTGCTCGGCGGGCACTCCGGGGACGGGACGGTGGGGGCGTGCCAGTCGGCCCGCTCCTCGATCCGGATGTCGGCGTCCGTGGTGACCGGTACGCGCTCGCGGACCTCGACGGTGACGGCGTGGCCGAGCCGGTTCGCGAGCTCCACGTGCACCCGGTGGTCGAGTACGGTGCTGTTGTTCAGCATGCCCGCCGTGGACTCGTGCAGCTCGGTGCGGCGCGCGACCTCGATGCTCTCGGTGACGCCGATGCCGAGTCGGCGCATCCCGCCGGGCGCGAGGGTGGGCAGGGCGGCGGTGAGCAGGAACTCGCCGTCGACCGTCACCTCGACCGGGCCGGCCAGGACGGCCTGCGCGGTCCGGTTGGCGAGCACCAGGGTGCCGTACACCTTCTCCTCGACGGCCGGGACGGTGACGTACTCGGAGCGGACGGAGAGCGGGATCTCGCCGACGGTGACGGTGTGCCAGGTGCCGTCGGACGGGATGTCGGCGGGGGCGGCGGCGTCGAAGCGGTGGTCGAAGGAGCCGGCCGAGTCGCGCGGCGGCACGGCGTGCCGGGGGAGCGGCAGGGCGGCCAGGGTACGGGCGGCGAGCTGGCCGCTCCGGTCGGTCCGGGCGGGCAGGCTGTCCGCCGCGGGGCGGAGGGTGCCGCGGCGGCCGGCGGGCGCGTCGGGGCCGGCCAGGACGAGGGCCGGGTAGTCGAGGAGCGCGGCGTCGGGGGCCGGGGGCGCGAACGCGGCCTCCGCGCCGGCTTCCGGCTCGGCCCCATTGTCGGCGAAGGCGCGGGCGCCGCCGGGCCGGCCTCCGCCGAACCCGGGCGCACCCTGGCGGCGGGCCCGTCGGGCGGGAGCCGGGGCGGCCTGCGCCTGGGGGGCCGGAGCCGCAGCGGCGGCGGGCGGCGGCAGGGGGCCTCCGGGCTGCGCGGGAGCCACGCCGTAGCCGTAGACCACGGGGGGCGGGGTGTCGCCCTCGGCGGCGTGGGCACCACCGACGAGGAGCGCGCCGGGCGGTGCCGGGGCGGCGGGCGGGGCCGGGCGGGGCGCGGCGGCGGCCACCGCGACCGCGGCCGGGCGGGGGCCGGGGCGGGGGCCCACCGCGTCGTAGCCCGTGAAGAGGTCCCCGAGACCGGCCGGGGGCTCGCGCCAGCCGGAGGGCGGCGGGGCCGGCTGGCTGCGGCCGATCCGCAGCGAGCGCAGCCGGGGCAGGTCGGTGCGGCGCTCCAGGTCGGCGGTGGAGAGGGCGAGGTGGACGCCGGTCCAGTCCTCGCCGGTCTGCTGGGCGACGGAGGCGCGCAGGACCAGCTGCCCGGTGTCCGAGCCCTGGCGGTACGACAGGCGGTAGGCGGGCACCCAGCGGGCGGCCGGGACGCCGTACTCGAGTTCGAGTTCGAGCTCGGGTGCGGGTGCGGGGTGTGCGCCGTCGGGGACGGAGGCGGGGGCCTGGCCGCGGTCCTGGGCGCGGTCCTGGTCGGCGCCGTCGCGGGAGTCCCGGTCGGGTCCGTGGCCGGGGGTGGCGAGGGTGAGCAGGACGGTCGCGGAGGTCTCCACGGGCCGGGCCGGTTCGGCGGTGGACGAGCGCGCCAGCCGGTCGGTGAGCACCCCGGTCTCGTGCGCGGCGAGTTCGATCTCCCGGGTCAGCTCCTCGGCCCGGGCCTGGAGCCGGGCGAGCCGCTCGTCGACGAACTCGGCCAGCTCCAGCCAGGCGTCGGCGGGCGTGCGGCGCAGTGGCTCGTCGCGCCGCCGCGGCGGCGGCACTGCGCGCAGCAGGGCCGTCTCGCTGATCGCGGCGAGGACCAGCCGGTGCCGCTCGCGGACGGCCGCCTCGTGCTCCCGCGCCTCGTCCAACCGGTGCCGCAGCTCGGGGAGTTCGGCGGGGGCGCGGAGTTCGGCGACGGGTTCGAGGCGGGCCTCGGTGACGGTGGTGCCGGGCGGGCCGGCGAGCACCCGGGCCCGCAGCGACCGTCCGTCGAGCGCCCTCGGCAGCCCGGTCAGCCGGAGTCGTCCGCCCGGCGGCAGTGCCACCCGGGCCCGTCGGCGGCAGACCGCGCCGGCGGCGTACACCACGACGGAGTCGAGCACCGAGGGGTGGGCCGGTACCGCCGGCACCCCCGGCACCGCCGGTACGGCCGGTCCGTCGGGTCGTTCCCTGCCGTCCGCTGTGTGCTGATCGTTCACCCGGCCTGCCCCTTCGTTCGCTCCGCTCGCGCCGGTGTGCGCGCTGCCGCCCCCTGCGCGGCCAGTCTGCCTCGCCCGGGCGTGGGCGTCCCCGGATTTCGCCGGTGCGCCCGCGCCTGTGTCCGCGGTGTCCGCGGTGTCCGCCCTGCCCGTGGCCTGCGTGTCCGCATGCCGCGTGCCTGCGTGTCGTGTGCTGCGTGTCCTGTGCCTGTGTGGTGGGTCCTGCTCGGTGTGTGCCTGCGCCTGTGAGGGGGGACGGGGACGGCGGCCGGGTGGTTCCGGCCGTGGCCGCGGGGGTGGTGGGGATGCGAGAGGATGGGGCGAGCACGTCCAGGCCAGCCCCGTGAGGAGAGCCAACCCGCCATGCGCACTGCCGTCGTCGTCGGTACCGGACTCATCGGCACGTCCGCCGCGCTCGCGCTGACCGGACGCGGGCTGACCGTCCATCTGGAGGACGCCGACCCGGATGCGGCGCGCACCGCCGCCTCCCTCGGCGCCGGCACCACCGAACCCGCCGACGGCCCGGTGGACCTGGCGATCATCGCCGTCCCGCCCGCGCTGGTCGGCAAGGTGCTCGCCGACTGCCAGCGGCGGGGCCTGGCCCGCTGGTACACGGACGTCGCCAGCGTGAAGGCCGGGCCGCGCGCCGAGGTGACGGCGCTGGGGTGCGACACCGTCCACTACATCGGCAGCCACCCGATGGCCGGGCGCGAGCGGTCCGGCCCGCTGGCCGCCCGCGCCGACCTGTTCGAGGGCCGGCCCTGGGTGCTCACCCCCACCCCCGACACGGATACCGAGACGCTCAACGCCGTCCTGGAACTGGTCGCCCTGTGCGGCGCGATGCCGATCGTGATGGACGCCGCCGCGCACGACCGGGCCGTCGCCCTGGTCTCGCACGCCCCGCAGCTGGTCTCCTCGCTGGTCGCCGCGCGGCTGGAGAACGCCGACGAGACGGCCATAAGGCTCTCCGGCCAGGGCGTCCGGGACGTCACCCGGATCGCGGCCTCCAACCCCGGGATGTGGGTGGACATCCTGTCCGCCAACGCCGGTGCGGTCGCCGACATCCTGGAGGAGGTCGCCGCGGACCTCGGTGACACCGTCACCGCGCTGCGGGCGCTGCAGGCCGCGGAGGAGGGCGAGCGGGCGGCCGGCGCGGCCGGGATCGCGGCCGTGATGCGTCGCGGCAACACCGGCCAGGCCCGGATCCCCGGCAAGCACGGTGCGCCGCCCACCCGGTACGAGACGGTGGCCGTCGTGCTCGGCGACCAGCCCGGCGAGCTGGGGCGCCTGTTCGGCGAGGTCGGCGCGGCGGGCGTCAACATCGAGGACGTCGCCATCGAGCACTCGACCGGCCAGCAGGTCGGCTTCGTCCAGTTGTCGGTGGCCCCGGCTGCGGTGAAGCCGCTGACGGCGGCGCTGCGGGCGAGCGGGTGGAGCGTCCGGGACTGAGCGCCCGGCCGGACACGGGGCCTCGACGGGGGAGGGGAACGTCATGATCATCGAATTGCCGCTGGGGGAGACGGAGGCCCGGCACGGTTCCGCCGGCGAGCCGGCCGAGGCCGGCAACGAGGGCTTCCTGGCGGCGGCGGTGGGCGGAGAGTTCCGCATCCGCCACCGCAGCGCGGCGACGCTGCTGGAGGGGCAGTCGCACCTGCGGCCGGAGGAGTCGGAGCCGACCTGGAGCCTGCTGCTGCGCGCGGCGCACCTGGCGTTCGCCGGGCACCTGCCGCTCAGCCTCTCCCCGGACGTGCTCTGGTACGCCGTCGTCCACGAGGTGGCCGTTCACGTGCGGCTCGCTCCGGACCGGTACGCCGCCCTGTTCGGCGGAGGCGGAGCCGGCGCGGGCGACGCGAGTGCAGCGGGCGACGCGAGTGCGGTGAGCGGTGCGGGCGGTGTCGGCAAGCGGTCCATCGAGGTGGTGGACGCAGGCCTGCTCGACCCCGAACCGGACTGGTCCCGCTCGATCCGGCTGGTCCGCGAGCCGCTGGAGAAGGCGCTGGGCGCCGAGCTGGTGGAGCTGTTCCAGCCCGTCTTCAGCACCACCACGCCGGACGACGTCTCCTCGGTCCTGGTCGCGCTCATGGACGTGGTCAGCCCGTACTACGAGTTCACCTGGATCACGATGTGCGGTATTCCGCGGATCCGGCTGGAGGGGACGGCGGAGGACTGGCGGCTGCTGGCGCGGCGTGCCGGGGAGGTGGCGGAGACGTTCGACGAGGGCCTGCGGCCGTGGTTCGCCGGCCTGCTGCCGGTGCTGCGGACCGTTGCCGACACCGCCGGGGGCGGTCCGGTGGACGAGGCGTTCTGGCGTTCGCTGTACAAGTTCGAGTCGCAGTCCGGGGGCGACCGGGTGTCGGGCTGGATCACCGCGTTCTTCGCGCACCGCCAGAGCCCCTCCGGCCCCCGCCCGCGGACCTCCTTCGACTGGCGGGACCAGGAGACCGCGCACCTTATGCTGAACGACTTCCCGTCGCACGTGTCGCGGGTGCCGTTCTGCTGGAAGCGGCTGGACACCGAGCTGGACATGGCCTTCGTCGCCGGGGTGCTCGGCATCGAGCGGGACGCCGACGGCTTCGTCCGGCCGCGGCTCGGGCACGCGGTGCTGGAGATCGTGCGGGCCGCCCCCGACCCGGCGGAGGAGCAGGCGGCGCTGGCCGCGGACCAGCTCCCGGCGGGATGGACGATCGAGCGGGTGTGCGAGGTGTCCGGGATCGACACCCCGCGGCTGCTCGGCACGGACCGCGCGGTCTTCGACGTGCGGGGGAGCGGCGAGCAGCCGCTCGGGCGGCCGTTCAGCGTCCTCAAGGTCTACGACCCCTTCTGCCTCGTCCGGCTGGCCGACGGCGGGGAGTGGCTCGTGGGGCTGCTCGACCCGCGCAGCGGTGACGTGACGATCGAGGGAAGCGTCGGTACCGACCTCGGCGAAGCGGTCCGGCGGCTGGTCCCGCAGTGACGGTTGACCGGGCGGGCCGGGGTCGGGCGGCGGTCCATTAACCTTGAGGGAGACATTCCCCGGTTTCACGCGGCGCAGGCGCTGTGCCGCGCCCGGGCCCAGGCTCAGAGAGAGGTTCGCCCGTGGACACTGCCGACCGAGCGCACGCCCCGGTCGTCGTCGCCATCGACGGACCCTCCGGCTCCGGCAAGTCGACCGTCTCCCGTGCGGTCGCCGCCCGGCTGGGGCTCAGCTTCCTGGACACCGGTGCGATGTACCGCGCGATGACCTGGTGGATGCTCGCCAACGACGTCGACGTCAACGACGCCGAGGCCGTGGCCGTCGCCTGCGGCAAGCCGGTGATCGTCTCCGGCACCGACGCGGACGGCCCGACCATCACCGTCGACGGGCAGGACGTGTCCGGCCCGATCCGCGGCCCCGAGGTGACCGCGCAGGTCAGCGCCGTCTCGGCGGTGCCGGCGGTGCGCACCCGGCTGGTGGAGCTGCAGCGCGGCTGCGCCGAGGTCGCCGAGCGCGGGATAGTCACCGAGGGCCGGGACATGGGCAGCGTGGTGTTCCCGGACGCCACGGTCAAGATCTTCCTGACCGCGTCCGAGACGGCCCGCGCCGAGCGCCGAGCGGCCGAGCTGCGCGCCAAGGGCGTCGACGAGGCCACCATCACCGCGATGGCCGCCGACCTGGCCCGCCGGGACGCGGCCGACTCCTCGCGCAAGACCGCCCCGCTCACCCAGGCCGCCGACGCGGTCCTGGTGGACACCAGCGAGCTCACCCTGGAGCAGGTGATCGGCACGATCACCGCGTTGGTGGAGGAGCGCGCCGGGCTCTCGGCGGTCTGACCGGCCGCCGTCCGGCAACCGTCCGGCCGGGCCACGGTCCGGCTGCGGTCCGGGCAGGGAACGGTCCAGCCGGGCCGATCATCGTTTGACCACCCAATGAACGGGGTGCCGTGGCGGCACCCCGGAACCACTCGCGCTGCCCCGGTGGGGCAGGTACGCACGGTGCGTCCCTGGGAAGGGACGCGCCGGGAAACGGAAAACACGAACATGACCGCAGAGCACTCCGTCACCGGACACGGTGAGCTGGACGCCGCCGAGTACGCCGAGTTCATGGCGCTCGCCGCCGAGGAGGGGTTCGACCCCGACGACATCGACGGCCTCGGTGACGGCAGCCACGCGCCGCTGCCGGTGCTGGCCGTCGTCGGCCGCCCGAACGTCGGCAAGTCGACCCTGGTGAACCGCATCATCGGCCGCCGCGAGGCCGTCGTCGAGGACAAGCCGGGCGTCACCCGCGACCGGGTCAGCTACGAGGCCTCCTGGAACGGCCGCCGCTTCAAGGTCGTCGACACCGGCGGCTGGGAGATCGACGTCCTCGGTATCGACGCCATGGTCGCCGCCCAGGCCGAGCTGGGCATCGAGACCGCCGACGCGGTGCTGTTCGTGGTCGACGCCACGGTCGGCGCGACGGACACCGACGAGGCGCTGATCAAGATCATCCGCCGGGCCGGCAAGCCGACCGTGCTCTGCGCCAACAAGGTCGACGGCCCCTCCACCGAGGCCGAGGCCGCCTACCTCTGGTCGCTCGGCCTCGGCGAGCCCTTCCCCGTCTCCGCCCTGCACGGCCGCGGCTCCGGTGACCTGCTCGACGCCGTCATGGCCGCGCTGCCCGAGGCCCCGCCGCAGACCTTCGGCGACGCCGCCCCCGGCGGCCCGCGCCGGGTCGCGCTGATCGGCCGGCCGAACGTCGGCAAGTCCAGCCTGCTCAACAAGGTCGCCGGCGAGGAGCGGGTGGTCGTCAACGAGCTGGCCGGCACCACCCGTGACCCGGTCGACGAGATGATCGAACTCGGCGGCAAGACCTGGAAGTTCGTGGACACCGCCGGTATCCGCCGCCGGGTCCACCTGACCGCCGGCGCCGACTTCTACGCCTCGCTGCGCACTTCCTCCGCGCTGGAGAAGGCCGAGGTCGCGGTCGTCCTGATCGACGCCAGCGAGACCCTGGCCGAGCAGGACACCCGGATCATCTCGATGGCCGTCGAGGCCGGCCGCGCCGTCGTGGTCGCCTACAACAAGTGGGACCAGCTGGACGAGGAGCGCCGCTACTACCTGGAGCGCGAGATCGAGCGCGACCTCGTCCAGGTGCAGTGGGCCCCCCGCGTCAACGTCTCGGCCAAGACCGGCCGGCACATGGAGAAGCTCGTCCCGGCGATCGAGACCGCGCTGGAGGGCTGGGAGACCCGCATCCCGACCGCGCGGCTGAACGCCTTCCTCGGCGAGCTGGTCGCCGCCCACCCGCACCCGATCCGCGGTGGCAAGCAGCCGCGCATCCTGTTCGGCACCCAGGCGGGCACCCGGCCGCCGCGGTTCGTGCTGTTCGCCTCGGGCTTCCTGGAGGCGGGGTACCGCCGCTTCATCGAGCGTCGGCTGCGCGAGGAGTTCGGCTTCGTCGGGACGCCGATCTCGATCTCCGTGCGGGTGCGGGAGAAGCGCAAGAAGAAGTAGTGCGTGCGGGCGTCCATGCGCCCGGCGGTGAGGAGAGGGCCCGGTCACTTCGGTGACCGGGCCCTCTCGGCGTCTCCGGGGGCGGTGGTCTCCGGGGGGTCGGTGCTCGCCGGCCGTCAGTGCTGGTCGGCGCCGCGGCCCGGGGGGAGCGAGAGCAGGTTGCGGTGGCGGCCGCCGGTGGCCGGGCCGGTGGCGGGGCCGGTGGCGGGGCCGGTGCTCATCACCGGGGCGGGGGCCGGGGCGGGCATCGGGTGCGGGACCGGGCCGAGGTAGCCGGCCGCCACCCAGCCCTGACCGTTGGTGAACTGGGCGGCGGGCTGGGCGGGTTGGCCGCCCTGGGCCGGGGCGGCGTGGCCGGTGCCGTCACCGGCGGCGTCGGCTTCGGCAGCCGGGTGGGCTGGGGCGGCCGGATGGCCGGGGGCGTGTGGGGCGGCGGCGGGGTGCGTTCCGTGGCTGTGCGTGCCGTGGGTGCTGTGCGTACCGGGCGTGGCGTGTGTGGTGTGGGTGCCGTGCGCACCGGGTGTGGCGTGGGTGCTGTGGCTGCCGTGCGTGCCGTGGGCGGTGAGGCCCGGGCCGGTCTGCTGGCTCGGCATGAACTGGGGGCTGCCGATGCCCTGGCCCCCGTACGTCTGGAACGCCTGGTGCTGCGGCGGGTACGGGCGCGGGTCGGTGAGCAGCGGGTAGCCGCCGTCCCGGACGGCGAATCAGCACCTTGCCGCGCCGGTGGTCGGTGCGCTGGGCGCAGCCGGAGGAGCAGTGCTCGCAGACGCTCGGCGAGGAGACCAGGTCGAACGGGCGGG
>NZ_JBEYVJ010000206.1:0-12821 GCF_040643935.1 Kitasatospora sp. NPDC047058
GGTACGCCAAGACGCAGGCGGACAGCCCCGACAACATGTGGACCGCCGCCCACGTCCGCTACCACCCCATGTTGACCGTGGCCGGGTACGCGGCCACCCCCGAGACCTACGAGACGATCCTGGTCGAGCGCAAGGGGCGGGTCGGGCTGATCACGCTCAACCGGCCGGAGGCGCTGAACGCGCTGAACACCCGGCTGATGAACGAGGTCGTCGCGGCCGCCACGGCCTTCGACCGGGACCCGGAGATCGGCTGTCTGGTGATCACCGGCTCGGAGAAGGCGTTCGCGGCCGGTGCGGACATCAAGGAGATGCAGGGCAACCGGTTCCCCGACGTCTACCTGGACGACTGGCTGGGCCCGTGGGACCGCCTCGGCGAGCTGCGCAAGCCGGTCGTCGCGGCGGTGGCGGGCTTCGCGCTCGGCGGCGGCTGCGAGCTGGCCATGCTGTGCGACATCCTGCTCGCGGCGGACACCGCGAAGTTCGGGCAGCCGGAGATCAAGCTCGGCGTCATCCCGGGCATCGGCGGCTCGCAGCGGCTGACCCGGGCGGTCGGCAAGGCCAAGGCCATGGAGCTGTGCCTGACCGGCCGGATGATGGGCGCCGAGGAGGCCGAGCGGGCCGGCCTGGTCTCCCGGATCGTCCCGGCGGACCAGCTGCTCGCCGAGGCGCTGGCCACCGCCGAGAAGGTCGCGGAGATGTCGGCCACGGCGGCCATGATGCTGAAGGAGAGCGTCAACCGCGCCTTCGAGACCACGCTCGCCGAGGGCGTCCGCTTCGAACGCCGCATGTTCCACGCAGTGTTCGCGACGGCGGACCAGAAGGAGGGCATGGCCGCCTTCGCCGAGAAGCGGCCGGCCTCGTTCACCCACCGCTGACGGGCACGGGTGGCGTGACGCGCGCCCGGTGGCGGGTGCAGCGGGCGGACGTGTAACAGATAACAGCTGACAGATAACAGCTGACAGATGATTAAATCTGTCAGCTGTTATCTGTTCGCTGAAAGTTGTCAGCTGTCATCTGTCGGCGGTCCGCCCGGTCGACGGGTGCCCGCTCGCCGGTGGCGGCCTCGGCGAGCGGCGATCGGCATCGGCGATCGGCATCGGCGATCGGCATCGGCCACCGACCGCAAGGCGGCGGTGGTACCGCCTCAATCGTCCGTCACCAGCGCGGTGTTGAGGCGGGCCAGGCCGCCGCGGGTGGCGGCCACCACGATGCGGTCACCCGGGGCGAGGCCACGGGTGCGGTCGGCGTAGTTCCACTGGTAGGTGTGCGGGCTGCGGGCCAGCCGGACGGCGAGCACCCGGACGCCGCCCGGGTCCTCCAGGTCGTGCCGGTTCATGCCGACCAGGCCGCTGCCCTCCTCGGCCCGCAGTTCGGCGATCAGCAGCACGTGCCGGAAGACCGAGAGGGTCCCCAGCACCTCGCGCCCCATCAGGGCCGCGGCGAAGGCGGGCGCGGCCAGGTAGGAGGTCGAGCGGGACGCCGCGTTGTCCAGGGTGGCGTAGACGTGCTTGGCGAAGTTGTCGTCGAAGAGCCGGACGACGACGCGCACGTCGGGCCGGCCCGCGCGCGCCTCCAGGGCCGCCTCCAGGTTGGTGGCGTCGTCCCCGCTGACCGCGACCACCGCCCGGCTGTGCTTCAGCCGGGCCCGGCGCAGCTGTTCCGCCAGCGGACCATCGTCGACCACCACCGGTACGCCGAGCGCGCGGACGGCGGAGATGCCGCGGACCTGCGGGTCGCGCTCCAGGCCGACCACCGGCACGCCCAGGCTGTGCAGTTGGGCGACGACCCGGGTGCCGACGTTGCCCAGCCCGGCGACGATGACGTGGTCCCGGGTGCCGGCGCCGGGGTTGCGGGGCTGGCCGCGCCGGCCGGAGGCGAGCACCTCGACCATGATCGCGGTGGCGACCGGTGCGAAGGTGATGCCGCAGAAGGTGATCACCACCTGGGCGACGCGCTGCCAGGTGCCGCCGGTGCCGGTGCCGGCGGCCGCGTCGGCGGGCTGGTCGGGCTGGGCCGCGCCGGCCAGGTCGAGCAACGAAACGTAGAGCGACCAACCGAAGTCCCGGTTGAGGTACCAGAGCAGGCCGAAGGCCATCAGCACCGCAGCGAACGCGGTGATCAGCACCAGCCGCAGCCGGGCGCTGGTGAAGAAGCGCAGGGTGTCGAGCAGCCGCCAGCGCAGCCGGCGTAACCAGGAGATCCGGACCGGCGGCTCGCTCGGCAGGGCCTGCAGGGCGGCCACCCCACCCGGCCCTTCCGGTGCCTCCGGCTCCTCCGTTCCCGGCTCCGATCCCAGCTCCGGACCAGGCTCCGGCTCTGGCTCCAACTGGACCCCCGCCTCCCGCTCCCGCTCCGGCGCCGGTTCGCCTTCGGTAGCGGGCCCGGCGACGGCATCAGCCCCGACCTCACCGGTCCCCTCCGGCGCCCGGCGGGCGGCGGTGCCGCGCCGGACCGGGCCGTCGTCCCCGAACTCGGCGGCGAGCCGGACGAAGGAGGCCGAGTCGCCCTCCTGGTCGGGCAGCAGCCGGATCCGGCTGAGGTCCTGCCGGTGGATCCGGTCGGCGACGATGCAGATCCGGCCCGGGTCGATGTCGTCGTCGTAGGCGATGTGCAGGAAGCGGTCGCCGACCTGGACGGAGTTGGGGCGGGAGAGCGCGGCGGCGGCGAAGGCGGGTGCGGCGGTGGCGGAGCCGGAGAGCGCGGCGGCGTTCTTCAGCAGCCGCTCGACGTTCTCGCCGAGCCGCTGGTTGAACATCCGCAGCACGATGCGGATGTCGTGGTTGTACTCCTGGGCGCTGAGCGCGGTGTGGATGTTCTCCTGGTCGGTGCCGTCGACCAGGGCGATCCCGCGCGCGGTCTCGACCCGGACGGCCCGCAGCGCCTCCTCCGTGATGCTGCCGTACTCGACCACGGCGGCGACCCCGGGCAGCTGCTCGATCTGCGGCGCGTGGTCGCGCGTGCGGTCCGGGACGAGCACCACCACCGGGACCTCGTACTGTTCGACGAGTTCGAGGGCCAGCCGGTGGGCGAGCGCGTTGCCGCCGCAGACGATGTAGTGCTGGCTGATCGGCTCGACCGGAGGGGTCCCCCACCCTTCAGAAGTCATACCGCCGGATGGTATCGACGACAGATGGTCGGCACGTGTCGTTCCGGTGACCGAGGGGAGATCAGTTGCCTCCCCCGCTGCCTCCCCTGAACGGGTGCGCCCGGCGCGCGGGCCCCGCCCGCCGGAACGATCATGGGTGCACGCCCGCCCGCCACCGGCCGCCGTCGGCCGTCAGGAGTACGTCACCATGGTCTCCCCGATCATCGACCCCAACGGTTCCCCCATCAAGGGCCCGCTCGGACAGCTCGCCAAGGCCGCCTGGCAGGTGCTCCTGATCGCCGGGCTCGCCTCGCTCGCGCTCGGCATCGTCGTCTTCGCCTGGCCCGAGCAGACGCTGCTGGTGGTGGGCGTGCTGTTCGGCCTCTACCTGCTGATCATCGGGATCGTGCAGCTGGTCGCCGCGTTCGGCACCCACACCACCACCGCGCTGCGGGTGTTGGCCTTCATCAGCGGGACGATCTGCGTCCTGCTCGGCCTGCTGTGCTTTCGCAGCGCGGCGCAGTCGGTGCTGCTGCTGGCGATCTGGATCGGCATCGGGTGGCTGTTCCGCGGCATCACCCAGATCGCCGCGGCGATCTCGGACGAGGGGATGCCCGCCCGCGGCTGGCAGATCTTCGCCGGTGTGGCCAACACGCTGGCGGGCGTGCTGCTGATGGTCTGGCCGGTCGGGTCGATCACCGCCCTGACCATCCTGGCCGGGTGCTGGCTTTTGATCCTGGGCCTGATCGAGATCGTGACGGCCTTCCAGGTCCGCCACCGGGCCAAGCGGATCCCGTCCGGCGTCTGAACAGCCGGTCGGATACGGCCCGACGGCTACGGCCCGGCGCTACGGCACCGGGGCGTAGCCGAGCCGGAAGCCGGCCGCGTCCAGCCGTTCCGGGGTGAGGCGGACGTCCGTCAGCCGTTCGGCGAGTGCGAACGCCGCCTCGGTGTGCAGCCTGGGCCCGGCACCGGCGGCCTCCGTACCCGCAGCCGCACCCGATTCGACACCCGGTTCAGCTTCCGCCTGCCCGTCGTCGGTGAGGTCGAAGCCGCAGTGGGCCAGCAGCTCCGCCGTCCCCGGGGCCTCGGCGTCCTCACCGTCGCGCTGGGTGGGGAAGAGCGGCTCGAAGTGGAGCCGGTTCGCCGCTCCCTCCTGCCAGTGGAAGCTGTCCACCGCGTTGCAGTTGCGGAAGTGCGAGACCAGCCGGGTGCCCTCGGCGAGCCTCGGGACCGCGTCCCAGAGCGAGCCCAGGTAGCCGTTGACCTCGACCGCGACGGCCCAGCCGTCGAACTCGGTGACGGCGACGAGCATCAGGTCCTCGTCGCCGTCCGGGGCGTGTTCGTCCTCGCCGTCGTCGAACGTCTCCCAGGCCTCGACCACCGCCGCCAGGCCGGTGACCGGACGGCCCGGGACGGCGTCGAACCGGCGCAGCAGCTCGTCGGCGGAGATCCCCTGGACCTGCGTCAGGCAGTAGGCCTCGGCGAGGTCGGGGTAGCGCTCCTCGAACCAGGTGAAGTCGGTGGCGTGTGCAGGCATGTCAGGGATGCTGCCAGACCCCTCCGACAGCGGCGGCGCCCGGGTCTCCGTCGGCACCGTCTCCGTCGGCAGCGCACCGCCCGGTCACAGCCAGACCGGCTCGTCGGTGCCCCAGCGGCCCGGCGGGCGGGCCCAGTCGGCGGGGGCGCCGTCGTAGGCGACGGGCGGGAGCGCGTGGCGCAGCCGGCCGTACGAGGAGTCGGTCTCGGCGAGGCCGGCCCCGGGCGCGTACGGCTCGTCGTTGAGCGGGGGGACGGTGGCGATGCCGTGCTGGAGCCAGGAGGCGGTGCCGGCCAGGGAGAAGCGCAGGTGGCGGCCGCCGGGGCGGCCGGTGCGCTGGTCGGTGAGGGCGCGCAGGACGCCGGCGGCGATCAGGTAGCCGGTGCCGTGGTCGAGGGCCTGGGCGGGCAGGACGCCGGGGTGGCCGTCGGGTCCTGCCTCGGTGGCGGCGATGCCGACGCCCGCCTGGACCAGGCTGTCGAAGCCGCGGCGCGCGGCCCAGGGGCCGGTCCAGCCCCAGGCGTTGAGCTGGGCGACGATCAGGCCGGGGCGGCGTTCGAGCAGGGCGTCGGGGGCGAGGCCGTGGGTGTCCAGGGCGCCGGGGCGGTAGCCGGAGACGACGACGTCGGCGGTGGCGAGCAGGTCCTCGAAGGCGGCGCGGGCAGCGGGGTCGGCGAGGTCGAGGCGGGTGGAGCGCTTGCCGAAGCCGGTGTCGGCGTGGGCGTCCTCGGCCTCGGGCAGCCGGGGCGTGTCGATGCGCAGGACGTCGGCGCCGAGCAGGGCGAGGGTGCGGGTGGCGACGGGTCCGGCGATCACCCGGGTGAGGTCGAGGACGCGGATGCCGGCGGCGGGCAGCGCGGCGGCGGGCAGGGGCCGAGGGGCGGTCTCTCCGACCGTGCGGATCTCGGCCAGCGGGTGCGTCGTCTCACGCGCCGGCACGACGGCGACGGCGAGCGCCCCCGCCTCGTAGGCGCGCTCCTGGATCCACTCGGCGGGGTGGTCGCGCAGGGTCGCGGCGAGCTGGTCGGGCCCGGTGCCGTCGGGCAGTCCGAGGGCGGTGAGCAGGCGGGCGCGGTGGTGCGGGTAGTTGGCGTGGGTGCGGACCCAGCCGTCGGCGGCCTGCCAGAAGCCGGACAGCGGCGCGAAACTGACCGGGGTGCGGCCGTCGATCTGCAGGTGGCGTTCGCTGACGAAGGCGGTGGCGACGGCCCCCTGGTCGATCCGGACGGCGGGCACCTCCTCCACCGCGACGCCTTCGCGCGGGCCGACGCCGGCCTGCCCGCCACCGGGCTGCCCGTCACCGCGTCGTCCGCCACCGGGTCGTCCATCACCGCGCCGTCCGGCGCCGCGCAGTGCGGACAGCTCCGCGGCGGCCAGCGAGCACGCCGCGACGGTGGCCCGGGCCAGCTGCCGGACCGGGAGCCGCGCCGGCAGGACCGTGTCGGGGCCGTGGAAGGAGACCCGCTCCAGCAGCCCCGCCCGCCCGCCGAGGGCGGCCCAGGCGTGCGCGGTGGGCTCGTCGTACCCACCGGAGGGGCCCTGCGTGGACCGGTCGGCGGCGGACCCGCCGTGGGAGGGCTGGTCGGGGGCGGGCATCGGACGCTCTGTCATGCCCGCATTCTGCTCCCGTCGGCAGGCGCGCGCCGTGACCCGCGCCACCACCGCCGGAACCGCCACCAGCGCCGGCACCGTCACCACTGCCACCACCGCCACCACCGCCACCACCGCCACCACCGTCACCGCCGCCGGAGCCACCACCGCCCGCGGCAGCGCAGGACAGCACCCGCCCACCCCACCGAAGACGACGCAGCAGGCGAAAGCCCGCCGGGTCGGCGCGACCGGCGGATAGGGTGCGAACGGCGGGGGCCGCGGGGGGCCTCCCGGACTGCAAGAGGAGCCAGGAGCCGGCATGCACGCGATCCACCGTCTCGACCTCGGCTACTTCGTCCGCCCGGCCGCCGAGGCCGGCGGGCCCGAACCACGGGTCGAGCCGGTGCTCGCGTACCTGGTGCGGCGGCCGGAAGGGCTGCTGCTGTTCGACACCGGGATCGGCGGCGGCGATCCCGGGACGGAGGCGCACTACCGCCCGGTCCGCCGTCCGCTGCCGGCGGCGCTCGCGGCGGTCGGCGTCGCACCGGCGGACATCGACCTCGTGGTCAACTGCCACCTCCACTTCGACCACTGCGGCGGCAATCCGCTGCTGGCGGGCACCCCGGTGCTGGTGCAGGCGGCGGAGCTGGCGACGGCCCGGCGCGGCGACTACACGATCGATGCGCTGGTGGACTTCCCCGGCGCGGTCTACCGGGAGCTGGACGGCGAGGCGGAGGTCTGGCCGGGCGTGCGGGTGGTGCCGACCCCGGGGCACACCGACGGCCACCAGTCGCTGCTGGTGGACCACCCGGACGGCGGCACGGTGGTGCTGGCCGGTCAGGCGTACGACTTCGCGTCCGAGTTCGGCTCGGCGGTGCTGGCCCGGCGGGCGGCCGCGGAGGGCGTCGCACCGCCGCTGCCCGGCTACCGGCCGTGGCTCGACCGGCTCCTCCGGCCGGACGCACCGGCCGGGGGCGGGCCGCGCCGGGTGCTGTTCGCGCACGACAACGCCGTCTGGGAGCCGGCCGGGCAGTCCTGACCCGGTCCCGCCCGGCCCGGGGGCACGCGCCCCGGCCGGGCATCGCCCGGAGCCGCGCGTCAGAGGGTGAAGCGCAGCGAGCGGACGCGGTGGTCGAAGTTGGACGGGACCAGCTCCGGCTCGCCGACCGACCGCGCCTCCGGGAAGCGGGTGAACAGCTCGCGGAAGAGCACCTTCATCTCCTGCCGGGCGAGGTGCGCGCCGAGGCAGTAGTGCGGCCCGCCACCGCCGAACCCGAGATGGGGGTTGGGGCTGCGGGTGATGTCGAAGGCGTCCGGATCGGTGAAGACGGCCTCGTCGCGGTTGGCGGAGGCGAAGTAGAGGACCACCTTCTCCCCCGCGCGCAGCAGGGTGCCGTCGGGGCCGCCGAGCCGGTGGTCGACGGCCAGGGTGCGGCGGAACTGGATGATCGGGGTGGAGTGGCGGACGATCTCGTCGACCGCGCCGCCGAGCCGGCCGTCCAGGTCGCCGAGCAGCAGGGCGCGCTGCCCGGGGTGGACGGTGAGCAGGTGCAGGCCGTGGGCGAGCGCGTTGCGGGTGGTCTCGACGCCGGCGACCAGGAGCAGGGAGAAGAAGGCGCCCAGCTCGCGGCCGGTCAGCCGGCGGCCGTCGACGTCGGCGGTGACCAGGGCGGAGATGAGGTCCTCGGTGGGGCGGCGGCGGCGTTCGCGGCCGAGCTCGGCGACCATGCCCTGCATCCGGGCCAGTGCCAGCAGCCCGCGTCCGGGCATCCGGAGCCGGCGGCGCAGCGGGCGGGCGACGCCGGTGTGCTCGGAGGCGTGGTTGACCTGGTCGAGGATGGCGCGGCGGGGTTCCTCGGGGATGCCCATCATGTTGCAGATCACCTGGAAGGGGAGTTCCGCGGCGACGGAGGTGACGAAGTCCTCGGGGCGTTCGCGTTCCACCCGGTCGACCAGGCGGGCGGCGACCGCGCGGATGTCGTCCTCGACCCGGGCGATCAGCCGTGGGGTGAAGGCTCGGGAGACGATCCGGCGCAGTTGGGCGTGGCGGGGGTCGTCGAGGTTGACCATGGAGTCGCCGAAGAGCAGCCGGACCCAGCGGGCGGGTTCGGGGGTGGTGACGCCGGGTCCGCTGAGGAAGACGGCGGGGTTGCGGCCGGCCTCGACGACGTCGGCGTGCCGGACGAGGGCGTGGAAGCCCCGGCCCGGGCCCTTCGGCGGGCGCTCGCCGTAGAAGACCGGGCCGGGCAGGCTGCGCAGGGTGGCGAAGACGGCGTCGCGTTCGGCGGCGGGCAGGCGCCAGAACGCGGGGTCGGCCGGGCCGGCCGGGGCAGCCGGGCCGGGCCGGACGGGCGGGGTGGCGGCGGCCGCCGGGTCGGTCGCCGTGCCCGTGGCCCCGGTGGTCCCCATGCCTGGTCTCCTGTCCGCGTCGGTTGTCCGCTCGGTGCTCCCCCACGGTGCACGCGTGTGCACATTTAGTGAGCAAGCGGCAGACGCTGTCAAACCGCACCGACCGTATGACAAGCGGACTATTTCGAGGGCGCTGGTGGCCGGCACCGGGCGTCGCGACGCGTTCAGACCCGCGCGTGCGAGGTGATGTCCGCCCCGAACTCCGCCACCAGCGCCGGTGTGACGGTCGGCCGGGCCGCGCGGATCGCCGTCAGGTAGTCGGCGGTGCTCGCGCCCTCGGTGCCGTCCGGCGCGGTGAGGTCCCGTTCGAAGGCCGCCTGGGCGGCCACCCGGGCGGCGTGCTCGATGTCGGCGGGGGTGAACAGCTCGCTCGCGCCGACCACCACGTCGAGGTCCACGCCGGCGCGCCCGGCCGCGTACCGGGACCAGATGGCGGCGCGGGCGGCCGCGTCGGGGGTGCCGATCGGGATCAGGTAGTCGAAGCGCCCGGGGCGCAGGAACGCCGGGTCGAGCGAGCGGATCGAGTTGGTGGCGCAGACCAGCAGCCGCTCCTCGCCCTCGCGGAAGCCGGGGATCAGCTTGAGCAGCTCGTTGGTGACGCCGTGCATGCCGCCCTGGACGCCCTCGGTGCGGACCGGGGCGATCTCCTCGACCTCGTCGATGAAGACCAGCGCCCTTTCCAGCCGGGCGATCCTGGCGAAGGCGTCGCGCAGCGCGGCCGCCAGGTTGCCCTCGTCGGCCAGCCGGGACGGCAGCAGTTCGACGAAGGGCCAGCCGAGCCGGGAGGCGATCGCCCGGGCGAAGGTGGTCTTTCCGGTGCCGGGCGGGCCGAACAGGGCGATCGCGCGCGGCGGCCGCACGCCGTGCCGGGCCGCGCGCTCGGGTTCGGCGAGCGGGAGGACCACCCGGCGTTCGATCAGGTTCTTCTCGGTCTCCATGCCGGCCACCCTGGTCCACAGGTCGCCGGGGAGCAGCCGGCCGCCGAGCTCGTCCAGGAGGCCGCCGGCGGCGCCGGCCGGCGGTTCGTCCTTCTCGAAGTAGGCGGCCGCCGGGCGCCGGGTGTAGCCGGCGTTGTGCAGGCCCTCGCCGAGCAGTTCCTCCTCCGGCAGGACGTAGGCGATCCGGCGCACCCGGCAGGCGACCAGCCGGCGCTCCAGTTCGCGGAGCAGCGCGCTGGCCAGGCCCCGGCCGCGCCAGGCCGGGGCGATGGCGATCCGCATCACCCAGGCGCGCTCCGCCGCCACGGTGGCGAGCGCGGCGCCGATCGGCTCGCCCTGGTGGACGGCGACCACGGCCGGCTGGCGGGAGGTCAGCGCGCCGATGCACTCGGCGAGCGAGAACACCGACTCCTGGCCGAGTCCGGCCGTGGTGTCGATCAAGTGGACCACCGCCGCGAGGTCGTCCTCGCGATAGTCGTGAATCAGCCAGTGCACCGGCCCGCCCGCCTCTCCGTCCCCACCGGCTCCGGGCCGGCCGTCCGACCGGCGGCGCTGCGCCGCGCGGTGCCCGAACGGTACGGGCGGGCGCGGGCAGCGGTCCCGCGCCGGAACGGACAACCCGGGCCCCGGCAACCGGACGAACCGCCTCTACCGCACGGGCCCGGCAAGGGAATCCGCCACCGGGGGCGGCACCGGAGCGGGACGGGGGCCGGGCCGGGCGGGACCAGCACGGGTACCGGACCGGTACCCGCGACGGGGGCCGGCGGGTGCCCGGACAGGCGGGCGGACGGGGCCGGACGAACCGGTCGGGGCGGCCGGCCGGGCATGGTCCCACGGGGTGGAACCGGCCAATACCCGAGGGGGCGGTACGGGCCGGCGGGGACGGGTGCGACGATGAGTGTCATCGTGATGACCGACCGGATCCGCTCGCTGCGCGCCGTGGTCTTCGCTGCGCTCTGCGTGGCGCTGGCCGCCACGGCGCACGTCGCCATGGCCGGCTCCGGGGTGTCCGCGCCGGTCCTGGCGGGCGCGTTCGCGGTCACGCTCGGCTTCAGCTGGCTGCTGGCCGGGCAGCGGCGCGGGCTCGGCCTGATCAGCGCCTGGATGGTGGCGGCGCAGACCGCACTGCACCTGACGTTCGAACAGGCCGGGGCGCTCGCCGCCGGCCGCGGCCTGGGCCGGCTCGGGACGACGGACTGGGCGAGCCTGCTGCTCTGCAATCCGGAACGGGCGCCCGCCGGGATCTCGCCGGCCGACCTGGCCCGGATGGCCGGGATCGATCCGGACGTCCCGCCGGCCGGGGGCCTCCGGGCCGCGGCCGGGGGGCACCACCTGGGCACGCACGGCGGCACGGTGTCCGCCGGCGCGACCGGCCACGGCATGACCGGAATGGACGGCATGTCAGGGATGGCCCCGATGTCCGGCGGACCAGGCGGCACGGGCATGTCCGGCGGACCGGGCGGCTCCGGCCTGACCGGTGGCACCGGAATGTCCGGGCACGACATGGCGGCGCACGGGATGTCCGCCGGGATGATCGCCGCCCACCTGCTCGCCGCGCTCGCCTGTGCGCTGCTGCTCTGGCGCGGCGAGACGGCACTGGCCCGGCTGTTCGAACTGCTCGCCGCCCTGGGTGCGGTGCTGGCCGGTGCGCTCCTCGCGCCGCTGCTCGCCCTCTGGTGCCGTCCGCGCGGCTACCGGCCGCCGGCCTCGCCCAGACCCGCCGCCGGCCGGGTCCGCCCGCCGCGGCTGCTGCTGCTCTCGCACGCCGTGGTCCGGCGCGGCCCGCCGTGCGCCGCGCCCGTCTGCTGACGCGCCCACCGTCCGAGTTCCGACGCCGCACCGGCGTCCGCCGCGTGGTGGGCAGGTCGCCCTGCGCCGTGCCGTGGCCGATCGGCTGCGCCGCCAGGGCCCGGGCCCGCGTCCGCCGCCGCCCCCGCCGGGGTGCCGCGGCGTGCGCGCCGCCCCACCGATGCCGAGCCTGCCGCCCTCAGCGGCACGGCTCCCACAGCCCTCCCCCTCAGGACCTTCCATGCCTGACTACGACGGCGCACCGGCCTCGACCGGCGCCACCGTCCTACCGCACCGGCCCGCCGTTCCCCTGTCCGGAACGGCCGGCCGCGCCGACGTCCCCGTCCGCTCCACCGTCCCGGTCCCCGCTCCCGCCCCCGTCCGGATCCGCGTCGGCATCGGCGTCGGCGTCCGCCTCGAAGTGGCCGCCGTGGCCGTCGGGGCCCTCCGTGCCGAGGCGGGCGAGGAGCCGCGCCGTCCAGTCCTCCGACGGGCCGTCCGCGCCGGCCGCGGGCAGCACGCCGCGCAGCCGTTCCGCCCGCTCCAGCCACTCCCGGCAGACCGTGCACCGGGCGACGTGCTTGTCCAGCCGTCGGCCCGGGACGCCGGTCGGCTCGCCGTCGAGGCGGGCGGAAAGGGCGGCACGGAACTCGGCGCATCTCATCTGACCATCGTCCCGCATCGGCCCGGGCGCCGGACCGGCCGGGGGCACGGCCCGGTGCGCGGCCAGGTGCACGGCCACGTGCACGACCGGAGGGGAGGCCGTCGTGGATGACGAGCAGCTCACCACGCTGGCGCTGTCCGCCCGCGAGGGCCGGGCGGCCGACGTCGAGGCCTTCGTCCGGGCCACCCAGCGGGACGTGTGGCGGTTCGTCGCCCACCTCACCGACGTGCAGTCCGCCGACGACCTCGCCCAGGAGACCTTCCTCCGGGCCCTGCGCAGCCTGCCCGGGTTCGCCGGGCGCTCCTCGGCCCGGACCTGGCTGCTCTCCATCGCCCGGCGGACGGTCATCGACCGCTACCGCACGGCCGCGGCCCGGCCGCGCTGCGCCGCCCTGCCGGACTGGCAGGAGGCGGCCGAACGCCAGGGCACACCGCCGGCGGCCGGGTTCGAGGACGGGGTCGCGCTCGGCGACCTGCTCGACCGGGTGCCCGCGCAGCGCCGGGAGGCCTTCGTGCTCACCCAGGTGGTCGGGCTCAGCTACGCCGAGGCCGCGCTGGTGGCCGGCTGCCCGGTCGGCACCGTTCGTTCCCGGGTGGCGCGGGCCCGGGAGGAGCTGATAGCACGGCTCCGCGCGGCGGAGAGCGGCGAGACTCCCCCGCCGGGACCGGCCGCCGAGCTGGCGACGGCCTGCTGAAGCAACCTCGCGCGCACGGGCAGGTGCGGGCGGGGGCGGGGCCGGTGGGTGCCACAGCAGCCACCGCCCCCGCCCCGCCGTCACCGCCGCACCGTCCCCACCCTCCCCCAGAT
>NZ_JBEYVJ010000207.1:0-12742 GCF_040643935.1 Kitasatospora sp. NPDC047058
CGACGACGCCGGGATCAGCGAGTACAACCAGCAGGCCGGGATGGTCGGCCTCGGCGTCGGGGCACGCTCCTTCACCACCGACCTGCACTACATCTCCTCCGCGCCCCGCGGTGCACGGCCGGCCACCGGCCCGGGCCGCGGCCGGGCGGGCCCGGAGCGCGTCCGGGCAGGTCCGGGGGCCGGATTCGGGCGGCGGAACAATCACGGGCTGTGCAACGCTGTAGGGGCGGAGCGGTGACGCCGGCACCACCGGGACGGCGTACCGGCCACACAGCGGCCACCTCCGGCCACGTACCGGCCACCGCGGGCGACTGCTGAACCACCGTCACGCCGGCCGACTTCTCGCCAGGCGAACACCGCCACCGCGGAAACTGCGCGAGAACCGCCCCGATACCGGGTATGAATGCAGGTGGTCGGGATCTCCGGTCCCGGCCGGGGCAGTACGCGGGACCGGCCCGGGGGCCGTCCGGATCCGCCGTGGCCGGCGATGTTCGCCGATGGCGTAGCGGTATCTGGTGCATCCGGCCCACCTGTGGGAACACCGTCTCCCAGCATCAGGTTGGGATTGGTGTCGGCTGGTCGCGCAGCATGTCGCTCCCGTACCGGGGAGTGAATCCGTGGGCCGCGCCGCTGAGCGGGACTAGCATGCGGAAGGACAGGGCGGGGACCGACCCCGAACTGCCCGACCGCTCTGAGGAGCGATAAACGATGTTCGAGAGGTTCACCGACCGCGCGCGGCGGGTTGTCGTCCTGGCTCAGGAAGAAGCCCGGATGCTCAACCACAACTACATCGGCACCGAGCACATCCTCCTGGGTCTGATCCACGAGGGTGAGGGTGTCGCCGCTAAGGCCCTGGAGAGCCTCGGGATTTCTCTTGAGGCCGTTCGCCAGCAGGTCGAGGAGATCATCGGCCAGGGGCAGCAGGCCCCGTCCGGTCACATTCCCTTCACCCCCCGGGCGAAGAAGGTCCTGGAGCTGTCGCTCCGGGAGGCCCTGCAGCTCGGCCACAACTACATCGGCACCGAGCACATCCTGCTCGGCCTGATCCGCGAGGGCGAGGGCGTCGCCGCCCAGGTCCTGGTGAAGCTGGGCGCCGACCTCAACCGGGTGCGCCAGCAGGTCATCCAGCTGCTCTCCGGCTACCAGACCGGCGGCGGCAAGGAGTCGGCCACGGCCGGCGGGCCCGCCGAGGGCACCCCGTCGACCTCGCTGGTCCTGGACCAGTTCGGCCGCAACCTCACCCAGGCCGCCCGCGAGGCCAAGCTCGACCCGGTGATCGGGCGCGAGAAGGAGATCGAGCGGGTCATGCAGGTGCTGTCCCGCCGCACCAAGAACAACCCCGTGCTGATCGGTGAGCCCGGCGTCGGCAAGACGGCCGTGGTCGAGGGCCTGGCCCAGGCGATCGTCAAGGGCGAGGTCCCGGAGACGCTCAAGGACAAGCAGCTCTACACGCTGGACCTGGGCGCCCTGGTGGCCGGCTCGCGCTACCGCGGTGACTTCGAGGAGCGCCTGAAGAAGGTCCTCAAGGAGATCCGCACCCGCGGCGACATCATCCTGTTCATCGACGAGCTGCACACCCTGGTCGGCGCGGGCGCCGCCGAGGGCGCCATCGACGCTGCCAGCATCCTCAAGCCGATGCTGGCCCGTGGCGAGCTGCAGACCATCGGTGCCACCACCCTGGACGAGTACCGCAAGCACCTGGAGAAGGACGCCGCGCTGGAGCGCCGCTTCCAGCCGATCCAGGTCGCCGAGCCGTCGCTGCCGCACACCATCGAGATCCTCAAGGGCCTGCGCGACCGCTACGAGGCCCACCACCGGGTCTCCATCACGGACGCCGCCCTGGTCGCCGCCGCCACCCTGGCCGACCGGTACATCTCGGACCGCTTCCTGCCGGACAAGGCCATCGACCTGATCGACGAGGCCGGCTCCCGGATGCGCATCCGCCGGATGACCGCGCCGCCGGACCTCCGCGAGTTCGACGAGAAGATCGCCGACGTGCGCCGCGAGAAGGAGAGCGCGATCGACGCGCAGGACTTCGAGAAGGCCGCGTCCCTGCGCGACGACGAGAAGCAGCTCCTGCAGGCCAAGGCCAAGCGCGAGAAGGAGTGGAAGGCCGGCGACATGGACGTCGTCGCGGAGGTGGACGAGGAGCTCATCGCCGAGGTCCTGGCCACCGCCACCGGCATCCCGGTCTTCAAGCTCACCGAGGAGGAGTCCTCCCGCCTGCTGCGCATGGAGGACGAGCTGCACAAGCGCGTCATCGGCCAGAAGGACGCCATCAAGGCGCTCTCCCAGGCCATCCGGCGCACCCGTGCGGGCCTCAAGGACCCGAAGCGCCCCGGCGGCTCGTTCATCTTCGCCGGCCCGTCCGGTGTCGGTAAGACCGAGCTGTCCAAGACGCTCGCCGAGTTCCTGTTCGGCGACGAGGACGCGCTCATCTCGCTCGACATGTCCGAGTTCTCGGAGAAGCACACCGTCTCGCGGCTCTTCGGTTCGCCCCCCGGCTACGTGGGCTACGAGGAGGGCGGCCAGCTCACCGAGAAGGTGCGCCGCAAGCCGTTCTCGGTCGTCCTCTTCGACGAGGTCGAGAAGGCCCACCCGGACATCTTCAACTCGCTGCTGCAGATCCTGGAGGACGGTCGCCTGACCGACTCCCAGGGCCGCGTGGTCGACTTCAAGAACACCGTCATCATCATGACGACCAACCTCGGCACCCGGGACATCTCCAAGGGCTTCAACCTGGGCTTCGCGGCCACGGGTGACACCCAGACCGGGTACGAGCGGATGAAGGCGAAGGTCGGCGAGGAGCTCAAGCAGCACTTCCGCCCCGAGTTCCTGAACCGCGTCGACGACATCGTGGTCTTCCACCAGCTGTCCGAGGACGACATCATCCAGATCGTCGACCTGATGATCGACAAGGTGGACTCCCGCCTCAAGGACCGCGACATGGGCCTGGAGCTCAGCGTCGAGGCCAAGAAGCTGCTGGCCAAGCGCGGCTACGACCCGATCCTGGGTGCCCGTCCGCTGCGCCGCACCATCCAGCGCGAGATCGAGGACCACCTCTCCGAGAAGATCCTCTTCGGCGAGCTGCGGGCCGGCCACATCGTGGTCGTCGGTGTCGAGGGCGAGGGCAAGGACGCCAAGTTCACCTTCCGCGGCGAGGAGAAGTCCGCGGTTGCGGACACTCCGGCCGCTGTCGCCTCGTCCGGTCCGGACCTGACGAAGTAGCAACATTTAACAGATAACAGCAAACCGTCTGAGCCCCCGGTGTTCACACCGGGGGCTCAGGCCTTTTACGTGGCGCCACAAAACCTGTGATCCATCCCACGATCACGCAGGTGAGGGGCGCACCCAGGGGGCGGTGCGAGCACGACCCAATCAACGGTCGTCTTTAATGCCAATGTTGTTGACGGAGCGTCAGCTGATAGCAAGTCGCGGAGCATAGCGCTGTGGCCATGTCACGGTCAAGGTCTATCTTTTCCGTCCACGCTTAGATCAAATGTCGTCCACCTGTCTTTCATTGGTTTACCGGGAGGCCAAGAGCCAGACCGGTTTGGGGAGGACGTCACAACGTTGAAGATGACCAGGAAAGCCGCTGCGGCCGTCTCGGCCGCGGCGGTCATAGCCGCGCTCGGCGCGGGGCTGCTCCCGGGGACGGCTGTCGCCGCTCCGGCCGCCCCGGCCCCGCAGGACCCGGCCGAGGCCGTTCAGGTCAACACTGACCACAACCTTCCGGGCCCGCTGACCGAGAAGGTCGAGGCCGAGCAGAAGGCCGCCACCGAGCAGCTGCTCGCCGGCACCGCGAAGATCGAGGAGCACGGCGGCAGCACCAGCGTCAAGCTGGGCAAGGACAAGTACGTCGAGCTGGCCCGTGAGCGCACGGACAAGATCTTCACCATCCTGGTCGACTTCAGCGACCAGGTGGACAGCACCACGAAGACCGCCGACGGCAAGGTCAAGTACGGCGGCACCCCCGGTCCGGTGCACAACCAGATCGAGAAGCCGGACCCGGCGAGCAACAACTCGACGCTCTGGCAGGCTGACTTCAACCAGCAGCACTTCCAGGACATGTACTTCAGCAAGACCCAGGACTCGCTGAAGACGTTCTACGAGAAGCAGTCCTCGGGCCGCTACTCGGTCGACGGCCAGGTCACCGACTGGGTGAAGGTGCCGTGGAACGAGGCCCGTTACGGCTCGGACTACTGCGGCCAGCACGTCTGCGCCAACGCGCAGGACCTGATCCGCGACGGCATCAACGCCTGGGTCGCCGACCAGAAGGCCAAGGGCCAGACGGACGCTCAGATCAAGGCCACCATCGCGCAGTACGACCAGTGGGACCGGTACGACTACGACCACGACGGCAACTTCAACGAGCCCGACGGTTACATCGACCACTTCCAGATCGTGCACGCCGGTGAGGACCAGTCGGCGGGCGGCGGCAAGCAGGGCGACAACGCGCTCTGGGCCCACCGCTCGTACGTCTACGGCACCCAGCGCGGCTCCACCGGTCCGGCCGGCAACCTGCTCGGCGGCACCCCCGTCGGCGGCACCGGCATCTGGATCGGCGACTACACCATGCAGCCCGAGAACGGCGGCCTCGGTGTCTTCGCGCACGAGTACGGCCACGACCTCGGCCTGCCGGACCTGTACGACACCTCGGGCAGCGGGATCGACAACTCGGTCGGCTTCTGGTCGCTGATGTCCTCCGGCTCCTGGCTCGGCGAGGGCAAGAACTCGATCGGTGACAAGCCGAACGACCTCGACGTCTGGAGCAAGCTCCAGCTCGGCTGGCTGAAGTTCGACAAGGCCAAGGCCGGCACCGAGTCGACCCACCACATCGGCCCGGTCGAGTTCAACACCAAGCTGCCGCAGGCGCTGGTCGTCGACCTGCCGAAGAAGACCGTCACCACCGAGATCAACACCCCGTACGCGGGTGCGAGCGAGTGGTGGAGCGGCAGCGCCGACGACCTGGACGTCTCGCTGACCCGTGACGTCGACCTGACCGGGAAGACCTCGGGCTCGCTCAAGGCGAAGGCCTGGTACGACCTGGAGCAGGACTTCGACTACGCCTACGGCGAGGTCTCCACCGACGGCGGCGCCAACTGGACCGCCCTGGAGGGCACCTTCAACGGCACCGCCCTCCCGCACAACGCCGCCGAGAAGGCGTCGCTGAGCGGCAACTCGGGCGGCAAGTGGGGCGACCTGGTCTTCCCGCTGGACGCCTACGCCGGCAAGGCCGTGAAGGTCCGCTTCCACAACACCACCGACGGCGGCCTGCACATGAAGGGCCTCGCCCTCGACGACATCTCCGTCGTCGCGGACGGCGCCACCGTCTTCACCGACGGTGCCGAGAACGGTGACAACGGCTGGGCCGCCAAGGGCTTCTCGCGCATCGCGGGCAAGTTCTCGAACGACTACGCCCAGTACTACCTCGCCGAGAACCGTCAGTACATCTCGTTCGACCGGACCCTCCAGACCGGTCCGTACAACTTCGGCTTCGGCACCGCCAAGCCGAACTGGGTGGAGCACTACCCGTACCAGGCCGGTCTGCTGATCTGGCTGTGGGACACCTCCCAGACCGACAACAACGTCACCAACCACCCGGGCCAGGGTCTGGTCCTCCCGATCGACTCGCACCCGACGCCGATCAAGTGGGCCGACGGCACCCTGATGCGCCCGCGCATCCAGGGCTACGACTCCACCTTCGGCTCGCGCAAGACCGACGCGCTGTCCCTCCACAAGGGCGGTGTCGAGACGGTCGTCCCGAAGGCCAAGGGCGTCGACGAGTTCAGCGACCTGAAGTCGTACTGGTCGAAGGACAACCCGTACAGCAGCGTCATCGTCCCGAAGACGGGCACCAGCATCGAGGTCGAGAACGAGTCCTCGAACTACCTGGAGACCTGGATCCGGGTCCGCCCGGTCGACAACTGATCGAACCGAGCAGTGACGATCAGCCTCTGACCAAGCGGCAGTGATGCATCCGTCCGGCCCGTCCCCGCACCTGCGGGGGCGGGCCGGACGTCCTTTCAGAACGGTTTCCGCGGCAGCAGGGCCAGGAAGCCGTCCGCCGCCTCGGCGACGTCCTTCTCGGTCCACTCCAGCGCGTCGGCCGCCACCGTCAGTTCGGTCATCGACAGGCCCGGGGGGCCCGGTTCGCGCCAGGAGCCGAACAGCGCCGTCCCCGCCTCCTCCGCCAGCCGCAGGCCCGCCGTCTCCAACTCCTCGGCGGTGTACGGCAGCCAGAGCTGGAACTGGTGGGTGTGCGGCGGTGCCGGGTGGACCCGGGCCCCCGGGACGGCCGCGAACGCCTCGTCCAACGCCGACGCCACCGTCCTGGCGTGCGCCACGTACCCCGCCAGCCGCGGCAGTTCGCGGTCCAGCCCGGCCAGCGCGGCGAGCGCGGCCGGCCACTGCTGGAAGAGCTGCCCGCCGTAGCGGTGCCGCCAGGCCTTCGCGGTCCGGATGAAACGGCCCTCCCCCGCCAGCGCGGCACCGCTGATCCCGCCGAGGGTCTTGTAGAAGGAGACGTACACCGAGTCGGCCAGGCCGGCGATCTCCGGCAGCGGCCGGCCGAGGTGGACGGCCGACTCCCAGATCCGGGCCCCGTCCAGGTGCAGGGCCGCACCGTGCTCCCGCACCACGCCGGCCACCCCGGCCAGCTCCGGCCAGGCCGGCAGGACGAAGCCGGCCTCGCGCAGCGGGAGTTCCAGCACCAGGGCCGCGTAGGGCTCGTCGAACGCCCGCAGTTCGGCCGCGGTGGGCAGCCGCGGGGCCTCTGTGGGCCAGACGCTGCGCAGGCCGCTCAGGTCGGCCAGCGCGTGCCGCTCGTGCTGCTCGGTGTGGGCGAGCGGGTGCGTCGCGACCGTGCGCAGGCCGGCGGCCTCGGCGTGGATCCGCAGCGCGACCTGCTGGGCCATGGTGCCGGTCGGGAAGAAGGCCGCGTCCTCGGTGCCGAGCAGCCCGGCGACCCTCTGCTCCAGGGCGCGGACCACGCCGTCGCCGTACATGTCCGGCCGCCGGTCCAGGTCGTACGCGGTCTCGGCGTCCGCGGCCAGGGCGGCGAGCTGCTCGCGCAGGCTCCGCGGCCGGGTGCCGGAGAGCAGCCGTTCGCAGCCGCGCCGGGCGGCGAAGCGGCGCTCCTGGAGGCCCGGACCGTGGCCGCCTTCGGTGGATTCGCTCCAGTTGGGATACATGCGTCGATGGTCCCGCAGTGGGGGGCGCTGTCGGTGCGTACCCCGGTTCGTGCCTCGAACCGCTCCCAAACCCGGGCCCAGGTGGTACTGGTCACAGCGCACCCCGGTCGTACGAACGACGGTAGTAGGACGGCCGGGTGCGGGCCCGGGCGGGCGGGTGCCGCGAACGGACCATCGGATCACATGATCATTACTCCGTCAGCTTGAATCTCCGGCGCCACGCCGACTACACGCCGTAGTACGTCACACCGTTTGGGAGTCCGCTCGGTGACGGTTACACCTGAGTGGTCCCCCGCTCAGAGCACGCCCGAACGGGCCCGTTGTGCTGCTCCCGTACGTCCGTGAGGTTGAGCTACCCGATGTCCCACGTCCCGCTCACGGGGCCGGCCCTCCGCCGCCTCGCCGCCCGCGCGGCGACCCAGGCGGCGGCCTGGCAGCCCCGGCTCGGCCACGCCGTCCGCACCCACACCGCGACGCTGCGGGCGCTCACCGCGCCCCGGCACGGCCTGCCCGTCGGCCCACTCGGCGGCCCGCTCGCCGGCCCGCTGCGGGCCGACCGGCACCGCACCGTCACCGCGGTCGGCGCCAGTGCGGTGATACTGTCCGGCGCCCTGCTGGTGGCGGCCCCCGGCAGCGCCTCGGCGCAGACGGTCATACCCACCACCCCGGGCAGTTCGGCGTTCACCGCCCAGCAGGCCGGGGCGCCGGCCGCCGCGCCGGTCCAGGTGGCGGGCCCGAGCGCGTACAAGCTTCCGCACCAGCACGGCTCGGCGCAGGAGTACGTGGCGGTCGCCGCCAACCTGCAGGCCCCCGAGCCGCCCGCCGCGGCCCCCGCCCCCTCCGCGGACCAGGCGCAGCCCGCCGGGCCGGCCCCGGCGCCCGCGCCGGCCCCCGAGCCCGCTCCCGCCCCCGCCCCGGCGCCCGAGTGGTCCGCCCCCGTGCCGGGAGCGCCGACCAGCAACCCGTACGGGGTGGCCAACCCCGAGTACGCGGCCGGGTACCACACGGGCGTGGACTTCGCGGTCTCCCCGGGCACCCCGCTGCTCGCGGTCGGCAACGCCACCGTGGTGTCGGCCGGCTGGGACGGCGCCTACGGCAAGGAGGTCGTGCTGCGGCTCGCCGACGGCCGGTACGCGCAGTACGCGCACATGTCGCGGATCTCGGTGTCCGCGGGCGAGCGGGTGTCGGCGGCCGAGCAGATCGGCGCGTCCGGGAACACCGGCAACTCGACGGGCCCGCACCTGCACTTCGAGATCCGCTCCAGCAACCACTACGGCGCGGTGATCAACCCGATCGCGTACCTCTCCGGGCACGGGGTCACCGGGTTCTGAGCCCGGACCGGGAGCGTCGGCGGGCGGCCGCGTCCGGCGGCCGGGCCGTCCGGGCCGCCTGCGTCCTGGCTGCCTCCGTCCGGGCCGGTGCGGCTCCCGTGCCGCTCAGGCCTGCGGGGCCCGGTGGTCGATCAGGGAGCCGATCTCCAGCGCGACCAGCTGCGCCGCCGCCATCGCCTCCTCGGGGCTGCCGACCGTCGCCACCCCGCCGGGGACGTGCCCGGGCACGGTGCAGTCGTCGGCGTCCTGCTTCAGGATGAACATCGCCAGGTTGATGGTGAACAGCGACATCGTGGCGCGCAGCCGGTCCTCGAAGCTGGCGTCCGGGCCGTGCACCAGCCGGATCATCGCGATCATCCGCTGCCGGAACTCCAGCCCGGCCGGTGAGTCGCGCAGCGCGGGCTGGTTCTCGTGGAAGAACCGCAGCAGCGGGACCCGCTCCGACATGCCCGCGGCGAACCGGCGGATCAGCTCGTCGCGCAGTTCCGGCGTCCACGGCTGCTCGCGGCCCCACGCGATGGTGTCGTCGATCGGCGCGGCCATGCTGTCCACGATTCCGTGGACGATGTCGTCCTTGGTCTTGAAGTGGTAGTAGAGCGCGGCCTTGGTGACGCCCAGTCGGTCGGCGATCTCCCGCAGCGAGGTCTGTTCGTAGCCCTGCTCGGAGAACAGCTCCAGCGCGACCGCGATGATGCGGGCCCGGGTGTCGCTACGAGGGCTGTGCGGAGTACCCATGGCCTGCCTCATGACTGCGTCGGTTGCCTGCTGCTCGGTCGCCGGGCGCCTGTCGACGTCCGCCCCCGGGCTCATTCTCCCTGCCCAGGCCGTCGGCAAGAAAACTGGCTTGACGACCGGCTAGTGGACAACTTACCGTGCCGACGGCCAACAAACTAGCCGGGCGACAAGTAAGTGAGCCGTCGAGGGTCCGAAGCGTCGTCCGATCCTGTCCCGGGAGACACCACCCATGTCACAACCGCCCGCCGACACCCCGGCACCGGAGAAGAAGACACCCGAGGAGGAGCCGCCGCGCTCCCCCCGCGAGATCCGCCTGGTCATGATCGGCCTGGTCGTCACCATGCTGCTGGCCATGCTCGACAACCTGATCGTCGGCACCGCGATGCCGACCATCGTCGGTGAGCTCGGCGGCGCCGAGCACCTGTCCTGGGTGGTCACCGCCTACATCCTGGCCACCGCCGCCTCCACCCCGATCTGGGGCAAGCTCGGCGACCTCTACGGCCGCAAGGGCACCTTCCTCACCTCGATCGTGATCTTCCTGGCCGGCTCGGCGCTCTCCGGCCTGTCGCAGAACATGGGCGAGCTGATCGGTTTCCGCGCCCTCCAGGGCCTGGGCGCCGGCGGCCTGATGGTCGGCGTGATGTCGATCATGGGCGCGCTGGTCCCGCCGCGCGACCGCGGCAAGTACCAGGGCATGTTCGCCGCGGTGATGGCGCTCGCCACCGTCGGCGGCCCGCTGATCGGCGGCTTCCTCACCGACCACCTGAGCTGGCGCTGGACGTTCTACATCAACCTGCCGCTCGGTGTGGTCGCGCTCGCCGTCGTCGTCGTCACCCTGAAGCTGCCGAAGGTCCACAACAAGGCCCGGATCGACTACCTCGGCGCGCTCCTGCTCACCTCCGGCATCACCGCGCTCACCCTGATCACCACCTGGGGCGGGCAGGACTACGCCTGGGGCTCCAAGCAGATCCTGGGCCTGGCCGCGCTGGCCGCCGCCACCCTGATCGCCTTCTGCTACGTCGAGCAGCGGGTGCAGGAGCCGATGCTCCCGCTCGACCTGTTCAAGAACCTGAACTTCACGCTGGTCTCGGTGATCGGCTTCATCGTCGGCTTCGTGATGTTCGGCTCGACCGTCTTCCTGCCGCTCTACCAGCAGACCGTCCAGGGCGCCTCGGCCACCAGCTCCGGCCTGCTGCTGATGCCGATGATGTTCGGCATGCTGGTCATCTCGCTGGTGGTCGGCCAGGCGGTGACCAAGACCGGCAAGTACCGGATCTACCCGATCATCGGCACGATCGTGATGACCGCCGGCATGCTGCTGCTCTCCACCATGGGGACCGACACCGGCAGCTTCACCTCGGCCTGCTGGATGATCGTGCTCGGTGCGGGCATGGGCTTCCTGATGCAGATCACCATGCTGGTCGCGCAGAACAGCGTCGAGCTGAAGGACATGGGCGTGGCCAGCTCCACCGCCACCCTGTTCCGCACCATCGGCGGCTCCTTCGGCGTCGCGCTGTTCGGCGCGCTGTTCAACAACCGGGTCACCGAGACCATGAAGGAGCGGCTCGGCGACGCGGCCGCGAACGGCAACGGCAAGGGCGACCCGAGCCAGCTCAGCCCGGCCGCGCTGAAGGCGCTGCCCGCCCCGGTCCAGGACGCCTACCACCACGCGGTGTCCAACGGCGTGCACACCGTCTTCCTCTGGGGTGCCGGGGTCGCCGTGATCGCCGTCGCCGCCGCGGTCTTCATGCGCGAGGTGCCGCTGCGCGGCGCCGGCATGCCGGCCAAGGACGGCCCGGAGGACGGCAAGGACGCCGACTCCTCCGTCGAGGCCGTCGCGATCTGACGTCCGGCGTCATGCGGAACCCCGGTGCGGCCCCGCCGCACCGGGGTTCCGTGCATCCGGGTTCCGTGCGTCCGGGAGCTCCCCGTGCTGACTGACGGGTTTCCGGCGCCGGGCTACTGCGGGAGCCGGTAGACGCCCGGGCCGACCGGCTCCACCAGGCCGTCCGCGACCAGCCCGTCCAGCGCACGCGCCCGCTGCACCGCGTCCGGCCAGACCGCGTCCAGCCGGGCCTGCTCGACCGTGCCGTGCTCGGCCCGCAGCACCGCCAGCAGCTTCCCGCGGACCTGCCGGTCCGTCCCCTCGTACGACTGGCCGCGCCGGGCCGGACCCTCGTACGGCGGGCAGCCGGCCCGCTGCCATGCGCAGCCGGCGACCAGCGGGCACCCGCCGCACTCCGGACCGCGCGCGGTGCAGACCAGCGCGCCCAGTTCCATCACCGCGACCGCCCAGGTCGCCGCCGTCTCCCGGTCGTCGGGCAGCAGCGTGGTCGCGGTCCGGCGCTCGGCCGCCGTGGTGGCCTGGGCGGGGTACTCCACGCCCGTCACCGCGCGGGCGAACACCCGGCGGACGTTGGTGTCCAGCACCACGTGGCGCTGGCGGAAGGCGAACGAGGCCACCGCGGCCGCCGTGTACTCGCCCACCCCGGGCAGCGAGAGCAGGGTCGCGTGGTCGTCCGGGACCTCACCCCCGTGCTCCTCGGTGATCGCCACCGCGGCCGCGTGCAGCCGCAGCGCCCGCCGCGGGTAGCCGAGCCGGCCCCACATCCGGACCGCCTCGCCGGGCGCCTCGGCGGCCAGGGCGGCCGGGGTCGGCCAGCGCTCCATCCAGGCGTCCCAGGCGGGCAGCACCCGCTTCACCGGGGTCTGCTGCAGCATGAACTCGCTCACCATCACCGCCCAGGGCGAGGCCTCGGGGGTCCGCCAGGGCAGCTCGCGCGCGTTGGCCTCGTACCAGCCGAGGACGGTGGAGTGCAGCACCGGCAGCGGCAGCCGGGCGGCGTCGGGACGGGGGGCGTCGGGACGGGGGGCGGGGGTGACGGTGATGGCAGCCATGGCCCTTCGATCCTCCCACGCCCGCCACCGGGGTCGAAGCGGAATCCCGTACTCCGTATGCCGCCGGAAAACGCCGGCCCGACCTCCCTCGAACGGCGCAAATGGCGGATCATGTGAAGGAAGGGGCGACTGTGCGGTGTTGGTGAGTCAGGAGACACACACTGTCTCGTAGAGTTTGGGCGTGCCCTCTCTCCGTCAACCCGTGGGACCGCTGCCGGCCTCGATCTACTGGCGGCGGCGCCTCGTCGTGCTCGTCGCCGTCGCCGCGGTCGTCGCCCTGATCGCCTGGCTGATGTCCGATCAGGGCAGTGGTGACGGCGGATCAGGCGGCAAGGCCGCCCAGGCCGTTCCGTCCCAGTCCCAGGCCCCCGCCCCGGCGATCACGCCCGGCGCCTCCCCGAGCGGCCCCGCCAACAACTCGCGCCCCGGCGGCAACGGCAGCGGCGGCGCCAACCCGGGCGGCGGCGCGGTCTCCGGCTCCGGCGGCGGCGACGTCAGCCTCAGCACGGGCGGCACCGGCGGGGCGCGCCGGAGCACGTGGCGCGGGTGCTCGGGGTCGACCCGGGCGAGCCGATGTGCGTGCGC
>NZ_JBEYVJ010000208.1:0-12625 GCF_040643935.1 Kitasatospora sp. NPDC047058
GGTCACCGTCGTCGGCGGCCTGGACCGGGCCCGGTGTCGGCTCGACGACCGGGTGGCCGTCATCGGCACCGCTGACCGCACCCGGGCAGGCCGGGCCGCCACTGCGAACGGACGGGTTTGAGAACGAAACCCTGTGTGGCAGGCTGGCGGTGTGACCTCCCCCACGCCTTCGGCCCCGCCCGCCCTGCCCGGCCGGCCCTGCTCGATCGCCGCCGCGCTGCACGTCGTCGGCGAGAAGTGGGCCCTGCTCGCCGTCCGCGAGCTGCTCTACGGCAACCACCGGTTCGACCGGATCGCCCGCAACACCGGCGCGCCCCGGGACCGGCTCACCGCCCGGCTGCGGGCCCTGGAGGAGGCCGGCGTGGTGGAACGCCGCGCCTACAGCGAGCGGCCGCCGCGCTACGAGTACCACCTCACCGAGGCAGGCCGCGATCTGGTGCCGCTCACCCAGGCGCTGCTGGGCTGGGGCGACCGCTGGCTGCAGGCCGAGCCGCCGGTCGGCCTCCGGCACACCCCCGAGGGGCACCCGCCGCACCCGTACGACCCGGCCTGGGTCTGCCGCACCTGCGGAGAGGAGGGGCACCGCGCCGACCTCCAGGTGGAGATCCACAGCCCGGGCTGGACCATGGAGGGCCCTGTGGAGCGGTGACCGCCGGACCCGGACGCTAGGGTCGGGGCATGCACGGTCGTGATGCCCACAGTGATGAACCGGTCCGGGTGACCGCCTGGGTGCGGGGGAAGGTCCAGCAGGTCGGCTTCCGCTGGTGGACCAGGGCACGGGCGCTGGAGACCGGACTGACCGGGTACGCGAGCAACCTCGGCGACGGCCGGGTCCAGGTGGTGGCGGAGGGCCTGCCGGCCGACTGCGAGCAGCTGCTGGCGCTGCTCCGCGGGCCCGACACGCCCGGCAGTGTTTCGGGTGTGACCGAGATCTGGACCGCCGTCGGCAGCGGCTACGACGGCTTCGAGATCCGCTGAACCCGGTGCCGGAGCGGGCTCCGGGCCCGCCGCCGCGGGACGGCCGGGAAAAGATCGGCAACCGGCGGTGTCATACGGTTGCCATCCGGGCAGACTCGTGGTTGACTCCGCTTCGAACGATGATCCACGAGCACCTGGTGGAGACCGGCCCGAGACCCCCCGGCGTGACCACACCGCCAGGCAGGTGACAGGGGCGCGGTAGCGTGCGGTGATCGTGTTGACCCTTTCCGTCTTTGGTGAGACGCTTGAAGCCCGCGCACACGACCGCGTTTATCCGGTAGGCGTATACCCCGTGGGCCCAGCTCACGGTGGTTGTGCCTTGGTGCCCAGCCAGCACCGCCGGTGACGCGCCGCGCGTGCGTCCCCCTTCCCCCTAGACCTCACCGTTCCGGTTCGGTCACTCAGCGTGGAGGACCATTCATCATGGCAAAGGCGCTTCTCGGGTACGTCGGCGGCCCCGACCCGCGAATGCTCTCCGAGATGCGACGGCTTCAGCAGCGCGTCCAGGACCTCGAAGCGGAGCTCCTTCGGATGCAGGCTGAGAACGACGCGCTCACCGCTGTCGCTGACGAGCACTCGCTGCTCAACAGCATCGATCTGGACCAGCGGGAGCCGGCTCTCACCTGAGTCCCGCCCGGTCTGAAGCAGATCGACGCCGCTGTGCACTGAGCCGCCCCGATCAAGGGACGCAGCTTGCAAGGGACGCCCCGCGTGGCGTCCCTTCGTCGTGTCCGGAGGCGAAGGGATCTTCCACCGGCGGGCCCGGACGTGTCCGCACACGTCCGGGCCGGTCAGCGCCGGATACAGTCGCCGCTGAGGCCCCGGAAAGTCGGCCCGGTGAGCGATGAGGAGACCGGCGCGTGCACCTGAAGAGTCTGACGCTGCGCGGGTTCAAGTCCTTCGCCTCCGCCACCACGCTGCGGTTCGAGCCCGGCATCACCTGCGTCGTCGGCCCGAACGGCTCCGGCAAGTCCAACGTCGTCGACGCGCTCTCCTGGGTCATGGGGGAGCAGGGCGCCAAGTCGCTGCGCGGCGGCAAGATGGAGGACGTCATCTTCGCCGGGACCAGCGGGCGCGCCCCGCTCGGCCGCGCCGAGGTCAGCCTCACCATCGACAACTCCGACGGCGCGCTGCCGATCGAGTACGCCGAGGTGACCATCACCCGGACCATGTTCCGCAACGGCGGCAGCGAGTACGCGCTCAACGGCGACACCTGCCGGCTGCTGGACATCCAGGAGCTGCTCTCCGACTCCGGCATCGGCCGCGAGATGCACGTCATCGTCGGCCAGGGGCAGCTCGACTCCGTCCTGCACGCCGACCCGACGGGCCGCCGCGCCTTCATCGAGGAGGCCGCCGGCGTCCTCAAGCACCGCAAGCGCAAGGAGAAGGCGCTGCGGAAGCTGGACGCGATGCAGGTGAACCTCAACCGGGTCCAGGACCTGGTCGCCGAACTCCGCCGCCAGCTCGGCCCGCTCGGCCGGCAGGCCAGGATCGCCCGGCGCGCGGCCGGCATCCAGGCCGACCTGCGGGACGCCCGGCTCCGGCTGCTCGCCGACGACCTGCTCACCCTGCGCCGTGCCGTCGAGGCCGAGGTCGCCGACGAACTGGCACTCGGACTCCGCCGCTCCACCGTCGAACAGGAGCTGGCCCGGGCGATCCAGCGCGAAGCCGTCCTGGAGGCGCAGGTCCAGCAGCTCGGCCCGGGCCTGGAGGCCGCCCGGCAGACCTGGTACCGGCTCTCCGCGCTCGCCGAACGCACCCGCGGCACGGTCGGGCTGGCCGAGGCCCGGGCCCGGCACGCGGCCGCCGGCGGGCAGACCGAGGAGCGCCGCGGGCGGGACCCGGAGGAGTTGGAGCGGGAGGCCGAACGGGTCCGCGAGGAGGAGGCCGCGCTGGCCGAGGCGCTGGAGGAGGCCCGGTACGCGCTGGCCGAGGCGGTCGAGACCAGGGGGGAGCTGGAACGCGGACTCGCCGCGGAGGAACGCCGGCTCAAGGACGCGGCCCGGGCCATCGCCGACCGCCGGGAGGGCCTCGCCCGGCTGCAGGGCCAGGCCGCGGCGGCCCGCTCCAAGGCCGCCGCCGCCGAGGCCGAGAGCGGCCGGCTCGCGGAGGCCCGCGACGAGGCGCTGCTGCGCGCCGAGGCCGCCCGGCAGGAGTACGAGGAGCTGCGCGACCGGGTCGACGGCCTGGCCGGGGACGACGAGCGCACCGATGCCGCGCACGAGGACGCCCGGGAGCGGCTCGCCGCCGTCGAACGCGACCTGGCCGCCGCCCGCGAGGAGGCCGGCGCCGCCGAGCGGGAGCGGGCCGGGCTGACGGCGCGGCACGAGGCGCTGGCGCTCGGACTGCGCCGCAAGGACGGCAGCGGCGCGCTGCTGGCCGCCGGGGACCGGCTGGCCGGGCTGCTCGGCCCCGCAGCCGCACTGCTGCGCATCGAACCCGGTCACGAGACCGCCGTCGCCGCCGCGTTCGGTGCGGCCGCGGACGCGGTGGCCGTCGACTCGCCCGGCACCGCCGCCGAGGCGCTGCGCCTGCTGCGCAAGGAGGACGCCGGCCGGGCCGCCCTGCTGATCGCGGACGCCCCCGCACCGGCCCCGGTCGCGGGGGAGTTGCCGGCCGGCGCCCGCTGGGCAGCCGAACTGGTCGACGGGCCGCCCGGGTTGCTGCCGGCCGCGCGGGCCCTGCTGGCCGGCGTCGTGGTGGTCGGCTCGCTCGACGAGGCGGTGGCCCTGGTCGGCGCACACCCCGGACTGGCCGCCGTCACCGCCGAGGGCGACCGGCTCGGCGCGGGCTTCGCGCACGGCGGCGCGGGCGGTGCGCCCAGCCTGCTGGAGACCCAGGCCGCGGTGGATGAGACCGCCCGGGCGATCGGTGAACTGGCCGTCCGCTGCACCGAGTCCGCCGAGCGGCTGGCCGAACTCACCGGGCTGCGCCAGGAGTCGGCCGCGGAACTGGAGCAACTCGCCGCGCGCAGGCGGCAGGCCGAGAAGGAACGGGCCGAGGTTGCGGGCACCCTCGGGCGGCTCGGCGGGCAGTCCCGGGCCGCCGCCGGCGAGGCCGAGCGGCTCGCCGCCGCCGCCGACCGCGCCGGGCAGGGGCTGGCCGGCCTGCTCGCGACCGCCGAGGAGTCGGCCGAGCGGCTCGCCGTGGCCGAGGCGTCGGCGGAGGAGGGCGAGGACGAGCCGGACGCCGCCGAGCAGCAGCGGCTGGCTGCGGCCGCCACCGCCGCGCGGCAGACCGAACTGGAGGCCAGGCTCGCCGTCCGCACCCACGAGGAGCGGGTCCGGGCGCTGAGCGGCCGCGCCGACCAGCTGGACCGGGCCGCGCACGCCGAACGCGAGGCGCGCGCCCGGGCGGCCGAGCGCCGCCGGCGCGCCGCGCACGACGCCGGGGTGGCGAACGCCGTCGCGGCGGGCGCCCGGCAGCTGCTCGCCTGCCTGGAGGTCTCCCTGGCCCGCGCGGACGCCGGGCGGGCCGCCGTCGAACAGGCGCGCGGGGAGCGCGAGGCGGAGCTCAGGGAACACCGCGAGCACGGCCGCGAGCTCAAGGCCGAGCTGGACAAGCTGGTCGACGCCGGACACCGGGACGAGGTGCTGCGGGCCGAGAAGCGGATGCGGATCGAACAGCTGGAGTCCCGCGCACTGGAGGAGTTCGGCATCGAGGGCGGCGAACTGCTCGCCTCGTACGGGCCGGACCAGCCCGTCCCGCCGTCAGCCGCCGGTGCCACCGGCGACGAGGGGCAGGAGCCCGGCGAGCCGCGCCGGTACGACCGGGCCGAGCAGGAGAAGCGGCTGCGGGCGGCCGAGCGGGCGTACCAGCAGCTCGGCAAGGTGAACCCGCTGGCGCTAGAGGAGTTCACGGCCCTGGAGGAGCGCCACAGGTTCCTCGGCGAGCAGCTGGACGACCTCAAGCGGAGCCGCCGCGACCTGCTCGGCATCGTCAAGGACGTGGACGAGCGGGTCGAGCAGCTGTTCACCTCCGCGTACCACGACACCGCCGCCCAGTTCGAGGGCGTGTTCTCCCGGCTCTTCCCCGGCGGGGAGGGCCGGCTGGTGCTGACCGACCCGGACGACATGCTGACCACCGGCGTCGAGGTGGAGGCCCGCCCGCCGGGCAAGAAGGTCAAGCGGCTCTCGCTGCTCTCCGGCGGCGAGCGCTCGCTGACCGCGGTGGCGCTGCTGGTGTCGATCTTCAAGGCCCGGCCCAGCCCGTTCTACGTGATGGACGAGGTGGAGGCGGCCCTCGACGAGACCAACCTGCGCCGGCTGATCGGGATCATGGAGGAGCTGCGGGAGAGCTCCCAGCTGATCGTCATCACCCATCAGAAGCTGACCATGGAGTCCGCCGACGCCCTGTACGGGGTGACGATGAAGGGCGACGGGATCTCGCAGGTGATCAGCCAGCGGCTGCGCTGAGGCGGTTCGCGCCCCATCGGTACCGTCCGCCTGCGGTCCGTCCGGGGCTCGGTCACGGATACTGGGTGGCGTTATGGAATACGTGATTCTTGCCGTAGTCATCGCCGTGGTCGCCATCGCCGCGATCGCCGGCCTCGTCGTTTCCGGCAGACGACGCCAGCAGCTGCCCCCGAAGTCGCAGGCGCCGGTCATCACGGCGCCCCCGACCCCGCGCGAGCCCGCCGTCGGCGAGGAGGCCGCGCCGCCGACCGAGGAGCCCCGCCGCACCGTCGAGGAGGTGGAACTCCCGCTTCCCGAAGCGGAGGCGGAGGCCGGAGTGGAGGCCGCCCCCGAGACGGCCGAGGCCGTCGAGGAGGTCCCGGCCCTCGAAGTCCCCGAGCCCACCGCCGGCCGGCTGGTCCGGCTGCGCTCCCGGCTCTCCCGCTCGCAGAACTCGCTGGGCAAGGGCCTGCTCTCGCTGCTCTCCCGCGAGCACCTCGACGAGGACACCTGGGAGGAGATCGAGGAGACCCTGCTGATCGCCGACGTCGGCGTGGCCCCCACCCAGGAGCTGGTCGAGCGGCTGCGCACCCGGGTGAAGGTGCTCGGCACCCGGACGCCGGACGAGCTGCGCGGGCTGCTCCGCGAGGAGCTGGTCGAGCTGGTCGGCAAGGACGCCGACCGCACCGTGCGCTCCACCAAGCACGCGGCGGGCCCGGCCGTGGTCCTGGTCGTCGGCGTCAACGGCGTCGGCAAGACCACCACCACCGGCAAGCTGGCCCGGGTCCTGGTCGCCGACGGCCGCACGGTGGTGCTCGGCGCCGCCGACACCTTCCGCGCCGCCGCCGCCGACCAGCTGCAGACCTGGGGCGAGCGGGTGGGCGCCCGGACCGTCCGCGGCCCGGAGGGCGGCGACCCGGCCTCGATCGCGTTCGACGCGGTCAAGGAGGGGATCGCCGAGGGCGCCGACACCGTGCTGGTGGACACCGCCGGCCGGCTGCACACCAAGACCGGCCTGATGGACGAGCTGGGCAAGGTCAAGCGGGTCGTCGAGAAGCACGGCCCGGTGGACGAGGTGCTGCTGGTGCTGGACGCCACCACCGGCCAGAACGGGCTGATCCAGGCCCGGGTCTTCGCCGAGGTGGTCGACATCACCGGCATCGTGCTGACCAAGCTGGACGGCACCGCCAAGGGCGGCATCGTGGTCGCGGTCCAGCGCGAGCTGGGCGTTCCGGTCAAGCTGATCGGTCTCGGCGAGGGTGCCGACGACCTGGCGCCGTTCGAGCCGGGTGCGTTCGTGGACGCGCTGATCGGGGACTGAGGCTCCCCGCCGTCCGAAGGGTCCGCTCCCACCGGGGGCGGGCCCTTCGTCGTGCCCGCCAGGGCGCGGCGACGCCCAGGAGGCGAGCGGGTGGGACGGGCGCCCCGGGGCGGTGGTCCGGCGGGCGGGCGGAACTACGACGCGAGCCAGGCGGGCTCGGGGGTGCGCTCGCGGCCGCGGTGGCAGGCGTAGGCGAGGGTGCCGAGCAGCAGCCGGGCCTCGGGCGGGCAGCCGGCGTTGTCGCGGGTCGGCCGGCGCAGCCAGCGGACCGGGCCGAGGCCGCCGAGCACGGTCGGCGGGGCGGCGACGTAGCTGCCCTCGCCGTGGCAGGCGAGGTCGAGCGCCGCGTCGTCCCAGCCCATCCGGTACAGCAGGTCGGGCAGCCGGCGGGCGGTGCCGGCGGCGACCAGGAACTGCAGCCGGCCGGTGGGGGAGGCCAGCACGGGGCCGACCTGGGTGCCCATCCGCTCCAGCCGGACGAGCGCCTGCAGGCCGGCCTGCTCGGGGACGTCCAGGACGTCGAAGGCGCGGCCGGTGGGGAACAGCACCGAGACGTCCGCGGCGGAGCGGCCGGCCGGCGCGGTGCCGGGGACCGGGTGCAGGCCGGGCGCGGCGCAGCGCGGCGTGCCGCAGTGGCAGGCGGCCGGGGTGGTGACCGCACCGGCCGGGTTGCCGACGGCGACGGCCCAGCCCCAGCGGCCGGTGTACTCCGCGGCCGCCTGGGACGCGGTGACCCGGGTGCGGCGGCGCGCGCCCAGCGGGGCCAACCGCAGGTGCCCCAGTCGAAGTTCGCCGAACAGGTTGTCCATGCCTCCCCCAACAGGTTCTGGTTGCCGATGGTTACGGGATCGTGACTTTGCGTTGATTGTCCGTTGCGTTGTGCGTTGTGCGGTGGCGGCGCGCGGCGCGTGGCGCGCGCCAGGTGTGGGGTTGTGCCTCGGGCGCCCCTTGTGACGGACGGTGCCGATGCCGGATCGTCGTGTGCGCGGGAGGGCCGTCGATCAGGCGGGCGGCAAATCCGCCGGTGGCTGCTGTGGGTTGCCTGCGGCCCGGGGCCGGTGGGGACTTGGCGGCCCGCATATGCCGGACCGTCGGGACCTCCTAGTGAAGCGTGTGCGGACTTGCTTCGGTTCACTCATGGGGGTGGCGAAAGGTGGCGTTTCGCCAGGGCCGCTCCCCCGGGTGGCGCGCGGGGCACTACGTTCAGCACACGGACATCGTCGGAGAATCCGCTCCAGGCCCTCGGGGGACGGGAGTTGGGGATCCTGGCGGATCGTCCGCCAGGATGGCACACCAGTACGACCAACGGTTCGGCGAGCGAATCCGGGGCCGGAGATTCCGGCGAACGGGGCGGGTGGTGCGGGCCGGTGGTTTCGGCACCACCTCAGGTACGGCACGTCTGGCAAGAGCCCGCAAACCGTCGGGCGGTCACGATCGGGGGCCCCGGAGCAGGGGCCGGGCGGGATGGGGACGTTACCCATGGCAGAGAAGCAACCCAATGAGAAGCTGACCACGTGGTTCACCCGCAGCGGCTGGTCGAAGGGCGAACTCGCCCGCCAGGTCAACCGCCGGGCCCGCCAGATCGGCGCCCACCACGTCTCCACCGACACCTCGCGGGTGCGCCGCTGGCTCGACGGCGAGCAGCCCCGCGAGCCGATCCCGAAGATCATGTCGGAGCTCTTCTCGGAGCGGTTCGGCTCCGTCGTCTCCATCGAGGACCTCGGGCTGCGTGCCGTCGTCCCGGTCTCCACCGTGGGCGGCGGGGTCGACCTGCCGTGGAGCGCTCCGCAGACCGTCCAGCTGATCAGTGACTACTCGCGCAGCGACCTGATGCTCAACCGGCGCGGCTTCCTGGGCACTTCGCTCGCCCTGACGGCCGGCGCCGCGCTGATCGAACCGATGCAGCGCTGGCTCGCCCCCGGCCCGACCGGCATGCCCACCCCGATCCTGACCGCGGCCAACGGCGGCGAGCCGTTCACCGGCCGGCTCTCCGAACCCGAGCTCGAACTGCTCGAACAGACCACCGTCATGTTCCGCCAGTGGGACGCCCAGAACGGCGGCGGGCTGCGCCGCAAGGCCGTCGTCGGCCAGCTCCACGAGGTCACCGACCTGCTCCAGGAGACGTACCCAGAGTCGACCACCAAGCGGCTGTTCCGGCTCACCGCCGAGCTGGCCCACCTGGCCGGCTGGATGTCGTACGACGTCGGCATGCACCCGAGCGCGCAGAAGTACTACGTGCTGGCGCTGCACGCGGCCAAGGAGGCCGGCGACCGCCCGTTCGGCGCGCTGATCCTCACCGACATGAGCCGGCAGATGATCCACCTCAACCGCGGCGAGGACGCCCTGGAGCTGATCCACCTGGCCCAGTACGGCAGCCGCGACACCGCCACCCCCCGCCAGCAGTCGCTGCTCTACGCGATGGAGGCGCGGGCGTACGCCACCATCGGCGAGGTGAACCGCTGCGCCCGGGCGGTCCGGCTGGCCGAGGACACCTTCACCGACATCCGCGAGGGCGACGGCGACCCGGACTGGCTGAAGTTCTTCTCGCCGGCCGAGCTGAACGCCGAGAACGCGCACTCGTTCCGCGACCTCGCCTACCACTCCGACAACGCCGAGCTGTACGCCTCGATGTCCGCCCCGGTGATGGGGCGCGCGGTCGACCTCTTCCGGCAGGACGGCGACCACATCCGCTCGTACGCCTTCAACCTGATCGGCATGGCCAGCGTGCACCTGCTGCAGAAGGAGCCGGAGGAGGCGGCGGTCTTCGCCGAGCAGGCGGTGGACATCGCCACCAAGGTCCGCTCGGAGCGGCTGAACTCCCGGGTGCGCAAGACCACCGAGGCCGCCGCCGCCCGGTACCAGGGCGTGGACGCGGTGAGCCGGCTCCAGGAGCGGGTGGTCCAGGACATCCCGGAGTACGTCTCGGTGGTCTGAGCCGCCGCCCGCCCCGCGTCGGCCCGCCCCGCCGGCTCCACCGACCGTGACGGCCGCCGCCGCGGTCGGTGGCCGTCACGGCAGCGGTAGGGGCCGTGCTCGCGGGCCGTCGCGTTCGGTGGCGGCGGCGGCACTCCTCGTGCCGCGCGGCGGCACGGTAACCCATCCGGCCGCGCGGCACGGCCGTGGTTCACGCAGGCGTAACCCCTGCGTCGCCGCCGTCACGGTCGCGAAACAACCGGCCGCATCGGCCGAAACCAGCCTTCGGCACGCTCCTTCTCATCGCCGACACCCCGGGTGGCACGGGACAGGTAACCCGGGTGTGGAGCGGCTTCCATTCATGAGGAGACGCCGATGCCGGACGGCTTCAGCGCGGGCGATACCGCCTTCGTGCTCATTTGTGCGGCCCTGGTCATGGTGATGACCCCGGGCCTGGCCTTCTTCTACGGAGGCATGGTCAGGGCCAAGAGCACGCTCAACATGCTGGCGATGAGCTTCCTCTCGCTGGGCATCGTCAGCGTGCTCTGGGTCCTCTACGGGTACTCGCTCAGCTTCGGGCCCGACGCGGGCGCCGGCCTGATCGGCAACCTGGACTTCCTCGGGATGCGCGGCATCGGGCTGAACGACCTGGCCGGGACGATCCCGGTCACCGCGTTCTCCGCCTTCCAGCTGATGTTCGCGATCATCACCCCGGCACTGATCAGCGGTGCCGTCGCGGA
This sequence comes from Kitasatospora sp. NPDC047058, assembly GCF_040643935.1. NCBI lineage: Bacteria > Bacillati > Actinomycetota > Actinomycetes > Kitasatosporales > Streptomycetaceae > Kitasatospora > Kitasatospora sp. NPDC047058. Next base: position 10,347 of record NZ_JBEYVJ010000208.1, read on the forward strand.
CCGCGCCAAGTTCACCGCCTGGGGCCTGTTCATCGCCCTCTGGGTGACCGTCGTGTACTTCCCGGTCGCGCACTGGGTCTTCTTCTTCGACGGCGGGAACGGCGGCTGGCTCGGCGACCGCAACGGCGTGATCGACTTCGCCGGCGGCACCGCCGTGCACATCAACGCGGGCGTCGCCGGCCTGGCGCTCTGCCTCGTGCTGGGCAAGCGGGTCGGCTTCCGGAAGGACCCGATGCGCCCGCACAGCCTGCCGCTGGTGATGCTCGGCTCCGGGCTGCTCTGGTTCGGCTGGTTCGGCTTCAACGCGGGCTCGGCGCTGGCCGCCAACGGCGTCGCCGCGATGGCGCTCGTCAACACCCAGGTCGCCACCGGGGCCGCGCTGGTCGGCTGGCTGGTCTACGAGAAGCTGCGGCACGGCGCGTTCACCACGCTGGGCGCCGCCTCCGGCGCGGTGGCCGGCCTGGTCGCCATCACCCCGGCCTGCGGCTCGGTCTCCCCGCTCGGCGCGGTCGCGATCGGCCTGATCGCCGGCGCCGCCTGCGCCGCGGCGATCAGCCTCAAGTACCGATTCGGCTTCGACGACTCGCTCGACGTGGTCGGCGTGCACGCGGTCGGCGGCGCGATCGGCTCGCTGCTGGTCGGCCTCTTCGCCACCGGCACCGTCGGCCAGACCGCCAAGGGGCTCTTCTACGGCGGCGGCCTGGACCAGCTCGGCAAGCAGGCGATGGGCGTGGCCGTGGTCGCCGCGTACTCCTTCGTCCTCTCCTGGCTGCTCGCCAAGGCGATCGACAAGACGGTCGGCTTCCGGGTCGCCGAGGAGGTCGAGGTGGCCGGCATCGACCAGGCCGAGCACGCCGAGTCCGCGTACGACTTCAGCGCGGTGGGCGCCGGGCTGGCCCGGACCACCCCCGCTCCGGCCAGGGCCGTGGTCGCCGCCCCCGCCGCAGCATCCGCCGCTCCGCAGAGCACCGAGAAGACCGAGGTCGACGCCTGATGAAGCTCATCACCGCCGTCATCAAGCCCCACCGCCTTGACGACGTGAAGGCCGCCCTGCAGGCCTTCGGCGTGCACGGCCTGACCGTCACCGAGGCCAGCGGCTACGGCCGCCAGCGCGGCCACACCGAGGTCTACCGGGGCGCGGAGTACACCGTGGACCTGGTACCCAAGGTCAGAATCGAGGTCCTGGTCGAGGACGACGACGCCGACCAGCTGATCGACGTCCTGGTCAAGGCGGCCCGGACCGGCAAGATCGGCGACGGCAAGGTCTGGAGCATCCCGGTCGACACCGCCGTCCGGGTCCGGACCGGCGAGCGCGGCCCCGACGCCCTCTAGCCAGGTCATCGTTCTCCAGTCAGACCCACCCGCAGGCGGGCCTGTGACCACCCCGTGGCCGCAGGTCCGCCGACGGCATATCTCAGTGCAGCCCGCTCAACCGCACGACGGACGGGGACTTCGCATGGCCACCGGAACCGACGACTCCCTCGACTACGGCGCCGCCCGCGCCCGGCTGCTGGACGCACCCGGCCCCGCCGGCCGTGCCCGCCGCGCCGCGCTGTCCGCGCTCACCGACGACTGGCTGACCGGCCTGCTCGCCGGGGCCGGCGCCCCGGCCGGCGTCGCCCTGGTCGCGGTCGGCGGCTACGGCCGCGGCGAGCTCTCCCCGCGCAGCGACCTCGACGTCCTGCTGCTGCACGACGGCCCGCTCGACCCCGGGCTGCCCGAGCGGATCTGGTACCCGGTCTGGGACACCGGCACCGCCCTCGACCACTCGGTGCGCACCCCCGCCGAGGCCCGCGCCGTCGCCGCCGCCGACCTCAAGGCGCAGCTCGGCCTGCTGGACGCCCGGCACGTCGCCGGCGACCCGGCGCTCACCGCCGGGCTGCGCTCCGCCGTCCTCGCCGACTGGCGGGCCGCGGCCCCCGGGCGCCTGCCCGAGCTGCGCGAGCTCGGCCGGGAGCGGGCCGAGCGGCACGGCGAGCTCTCCTTCCTGCTGGAGCCCGACCTCAAGGAGGCCCGCGGCGGCCTGCGCGACGTGGTCGCGCTGAACGCGGTCGCCGCCACCTGGCTGGCCGACGCCCCGCGGGACGGCCTGGACGCCGCCGCACTGCGGCTGGCCGACGTCCGCGACGCGCTGCACCTGGCCACCGGCCGGGCCACCGAGCGGCTCAGCCTGCAGGACCAGGACGACGAAGCCGACGCCACAGGCGTCGTGCTCGTTTCGCGGGTCGTACAGGCCCTGAGCAGCAGGTCGCGCATCCGGAACGAGCGCGTACGGCGGG
>NZ_JBEYVJ010000209.1:0-12619 GCF_040643935.1 Kitasatospora sp. NPDC047058
ATCTCACCCACCCCCACGCTCTTCCCTCCGCCGGGGGGGGGGGGCGGCGCGGGGCACCCGCGGGCCGGGCCCCCCGGCCCCGGGGGGGGGACCCGTCGCCCGGCCCGCCGGTCGCGCGCGGTGCGCGTCCGGACACAGCTCGTCGCTGGTTGCTGCTGTGGCGCCCCGAGTCAGCGCCCGCCGAGTCAGCGCTCGTCGTCGGCGGCGGTGGCCGCGGTGGTGCCGAGACGGCCGCTCTCGTCCTGTATCTCCACGGCGATCTTCTTGAGCTCGGGCTCGAACTTCCGGCCGTGGTGGGCGCAGAAGAGCAGCTCTCCGCCGCTGGCGAGTACGACGCGCAGGTAGGCCTGGGCGCCGCAGCGGTCGCAGCGGTCAGCCGCGGTGAGCGGGCTCGCAGGTGTCAGAACAGTAGTCACGTCGCCTCTTCTCTAGCTCGACGAGCTGTCGTACCAGGGTCAACATCCAACCAGGCCGAAAACGTTCCCGCTCGTGGCTTTTCTTCTTTGAGGATTCTGCTGTGTTGATGAGGACGTGCCCCGGGGGCCGGTGGTTCATGCGTACCGGATCCCAGGATCCGCCTGCCGCTCGAACGCCCGATCGGAACCGGGTGCGAGGTCCGCGTAGCATAATCCTCCGTTGGGTTGGAGCATAAGCCCCGTCCCAGGCCCCGGTAGCCTGCATAACGGCAGTTCCGGAGCCTGCGCCCGGCCCCACGATCCGCCAGGACCGGTGGTACCGGGAGGAGATGGCGCCCCGGCGTCCGTCGTCCGGCGCGGCGCTTGTTCGCGCAGCGCGTACAAGCTGCGCGGGACCGGCCCGCCGTGCTGTGCACTCAGCGGAGGGGCGTGCACACGCAGGGGAACGGCCGCGAACGGCTGTCGGTGCGATGTGCTGCGATGTGCAGCACCGGCGGACGATCCGGCTGCGGCCAGGTGTGACCGACGAGACAGAACTTGACTGAGGAGTGTGCCGCGTGAGCGCCGAAACGACCGTGCCGTCCGCACTGCTGGCCGGCGACGACGGTTCCAACTACACCGCTCGGCACCTGCTCGTCCTGGAGGGCCTGGAGGCGGTCCGCAAGCGCCCCGGCATGTACATCGGCTCGACCGACAGCCGCGGCCTGATGCACTGCCTCTGGGAGATCATCGACAACTCCGTCGACGAGGCGCTCGGCGGGTACTGCGACCGGATCGAGGTCGTCCTGCACGACGACTCCTCGGTCGAGGTGCGCGACAACGGCCGCGGCATCCCGGTGGACGTCGAGCCCAAGACCGGCCTGTCCGGCGTCGAGGTCGTGATGACCAAGCTGCACGCCGGCGGCAAGTTCGGCGGCGGCTCCTACGCGGCCTCCGGCGGTCTGCACGGCGTCGGCGCCTCCGTCGTCAACGCGCTCTCCGCACGGCTGGACGTCGAGGTCGACCGCGGCGGCCACACCCACGCGATCAGCTTCCGCCGCGGCACCCCCGGCATCTTCACCGAGACCAGCCCGGACGCCCCCTTCGAGCCGGCCAACGGCCTCAGCAAGGTCCGCAAGGTCCCGAAGACCCGCACCGGCACCCGGATCCGCTACTGGGCCGACCGGCAGATCTTCCTCAAGGACGCCCGGCTCTCGCTGGAGCACCTGCACAACCGCGCCCGGCAGACCGCCTTCCTCGTCCCCGGCCTGACCATCGTGGTCCGTGACGAGCGGCTGACCGAGAGCGAGCAGGTCGACGAGTCGACCTTCCGCTACGACGGTGGCATCGCCGAGTTCTGCGAGTTCCTGGCGCCCGACAAGCCGGTCTGCGACGTCCTGCGGCTGCGCGGCGAGGGCACCTTCAAGGAGACCGTGCCCGTCCTCGACGACCTCGGTCACATGACGCCCACCGAGGTCACCCGCCACCTCGGCGTGGACATCGCACTGCGCTGGGGCGCCGGCTACGACACCACGCTGCGCTCCTTCGTCAACATCATCGCCACCCCCAAGGGCGGCACCCACGTCACCGGTTTCGAGCGCTCGCTCGCCAAGACCGTGAACGAGGCGCTGCGCGCCGCCAAGCTGCTGCGGGTCGCCGAGGACGACATCACCAAGGACGACGCCACCGAGGGCCTCACCGCGGTGGTCACCGTCCGGCTGGCCGAGCCGCAGTTCGAGGGCCAGACCAAGGAGGTGCTGGGCACCTCGGCGGCCAACCGGATCGTCGCCGCCGTGGTCGCCAAGGAGCTCAAGGCCTTCCTCACCTCCGCCAAGAAGGACGAGAAGCTCCAGGCCCGCGCCGTGCTGGAGAAGGTCGTCGCCGCCGCCCGCACCCGGGTCGCCGCCCGCCAGCACAAGGAGGCCCAGCGCCGGAAGACCGCGCTGGAGACCAGCTCGCTGCCGGCCAAGCTGGCCGACTGCCGCAGCGACGACGTCGACCGCAGCGAACTCTTCATCGTCGAGGGCGACTCCGCGCTCGGCACCGCCAAGCTGGCCCGCAACTCCGAGTTCCAGGCGCTGCTGCCGATCCGCGGCAAGATCCTCAACGTGCAGAAGGCCTCCGTGAGCGACATGCTCAAGAACGCCGAGTGCGCCGCGATCATCCAGGTGATAGGGGCCGGTTCGGGCCGCACCTTCGACATCGACCAGGCCCGCTACGGCAAGGTCATCTTCATGGCCGACGCCGACGTCGACGGCTCGCACATCCGCACCCTGCTGCTGACGCTCTTTCAGCGCTACATGCGGCCGATGATCGAGCAGGGCCGGGTCTTCGCCGCCGTGCCGCCACTGCACCGGATCGAGCTCACCAACCCCAAGCGCGGCCAGGAGAAGTACCACTACACCTACTCCGACACCGAGCTGCGCTCCACCCTGCTGGAGCTGCAGCGCAAGGGCCTGCGCTGGAAGGACCCGATCCAGCGCTACAAGGGCCTCGGCGAGATGGACGCCGACCAGCTGGCCGAGACCACCATGGACCCGCGCCACCGCACGCTGCGCCGGATCAACCTGGTCGACCTGGAGCAGGCCGAGAAGATCTTCGACCTGCTGATGGGCAACGACGTCGCCCCGCGCAAGGAGTTCATCGTGGACTCGGCGGCCACCCTGGACCGCTCGCGCATCGACGCCTGACGCGCTCCGTCCCGCGGCCGGGCCCTCCACCCACGGGTGGAGGGCCCGGCCGTCCGGCTTCCACCCCCGCTCCACCCCGGCTCCGATCAGCCGGCGGCGCCGGATCCGTAGCGTCCCAGGGGTCGGCACAAGCCTCCCCGGGACGGAGAAACCGGATGAACGCCTTCACCAACGTCGTGCTGGCCGTCGCGGTCACGGCCCTGCTCGCCGGGCGCCAGATGCGCGCCCGGCGCCTGGACGGCGAGCGCCGCTTCTGGCCGGCGCCGCTGGTCCTCGCCGCACTCGCGCTGCGCGACCCCCGGCTCGTCGACCACGACCACGCCGCGCTGTCCGTCACCCTGCTCGTCGGCGGACTGCTCGCGGTCCTCGCGATGGGCACCGTCTGGGGCTGGACCGTCCGGATCTGGCGGGCCGAGGACGGCACGCTCTGGGCCAGGGGCACCAAGGCCACGATGGCCGCCTGGGGCGGGATGATCGCCATCCGGCTCGGCATCTACGAGACCGGAACGGCCCTGCACGTCCACCAGCCGGCCAGCGCACTGCTGCTCGGCCTGGCGGTCCTGCTGGTGGCACGCTCGCTCGTGGTGAAGTGGAGGACGCGGACCCTGGAGCCCCCCGAGCCGGCGACCGCGCTGCACTGACCGTCACCGTGAGTTCGGAGGAGGCACCCTTGGCCGGGTGGTACTGGACCCGCTGGCCGTCCCGCGAGGGGCTGGAGCGCGAGGCGGAGAGCCCGGCGCGGCGGACCCTCACCGCGCTCGGCCGGACCGTGCTGCTGGCCACGGTGGTCTGGGGGACGTTCTCCGACGGGAGGTACGCCGGCTGGGACGTGGCGGCCGCCGTGGCCGGCCTGGTCGCGGCCGTCGGGATCAGCGCCGGCTACCTGTACGCCAGCCGGGAGCAGTTCCTGGCACCCGCGCTCGGCCTGGCCGCCGCGGTGCTCGGCGCCGCCTGGCTGGCCAACTGGGGACGGGCCACCCTGCTCGCCGACGTGCTCTGGTACGGGCTGGCCGTGATCGCGCTGATCCGGCTGCCGCCCGCGCCCGCCCTGCTCACGACGGTGGCCGCGCTCGGCTCGTACACCGCGGTCAGCTGGGCGAGCTGGCTGAGCATCACCGCCACCGTCGGAGGGATCACCCTGGTCGGCTACCTGTTGCGGCTGGACACCGAGGCGCGCGGCACCGCGCGGCGGCTGCTGGCGCAGGAGCGGGCGGCACGGGCCGCCGAGGCGGAGAGCGCCGCCCTCGCCGAACGGGCCCGGATCGCCCGGGAGATCCACGACGTGCTGGCGCACAGCCTCTCCGCGCAGCTCGTCCACCTGGAGGCGGCCCGGCTGATGCTGGACTCCGGCATCGACCGGGAGCAGATCCGTGAGCGGGTGGTGGCCGCCCGGCGGATGGCGCAGGACGGCCTGGCCGAGACCCGGCAGGCGCTCTCCGCGCTGCGCGGCGAGTTCACCCCGGTCGGGGAGTTCCTGGTGGAACTGACGGGCCGTGAGCGGGCCGGGTTCTCCGTCGCCGGGACGCCGCGCCCACTGGCCGCCGAGGCGGGGCTCGCGGTGCGGCGCACGGCGCAGGAGGCACTGACCAACGTGCGCAAACACGCCCCCGGCGCACGCTGCACGGTCGAACTGCGGTACCTGTCCGGGGAGGTGGAGCTGGAGGTGCGCAACACGCGCCCGGCCCGTGGCGAACCCGCCGCCGACCTGGCCGGCAGCGGCGGCGGGTACGGTCTGCTGGGGATGCGCGAACGCGCGGAACTGCTCGGCGGCACCCTGCTGGCGGGCCCGGACGAGGGAGGATGGCGCGTGCTGCTGCGGGTGCCGGCGTGAACGGACCGACCACCGGTGCGACCAGGGTGCTGGTCGCGGACGACCAGACGGTGGTGCGCGAGGGCATCGTGATGCTGCTCGGGCTGCTGCCGGGCATCGAGGTGGTCGGCGCCGCCGCCGACGGCGAGGAGGCCGTCGCCCTGGTCGAGCGGCACCGCCCCGACGTGGTGCTGATGGACCTGCGGATGCCCCGGGTGGACGGCGTCGAGGCGACCCGCCGGATCCGTGCCGCCCATCCGGAGACCGAGGTGGTGGTGCTCACCACCTACGCCGACGACGACTCGCTGTTCCCCGCACTGCAGGCCGGGGCGCGCGGCTACCTCACCAAGGACGCGGGCGGCGAGGAGATCGCCCGGGCCATCGCGGACGTCCGCTCGGGCGCGGCCGGGCTCTCACCGCTGGTGCAGCTGCGGCTGCTGGAACGGCTGGCGGACGGCGCCGCACCGCAGCCGGCCCCGCCACCCGGCGCTCCCGCGCCCGCGCGGACACCCGCGGCGTCCGGCGGCCCGCTGCCGGACGGGCTGACCGCCCGTGAGGCCGAGGTGCTGGCGCTGATCGCCGAGGGGCTCTCCAACACCGAGATCGCCCGCCGGCTGTTCGTGAGCCCGGCCACGGTGAAGACGCACATCAACAACCTGTTCGCCAAGACCGCCGTCCGGGACCGGGCGCAGGCGGTCGCTTACGCCTTCCGCCACGGGATCACCGGTACGCAGCAGTAGTCGGATGAGTGTCTGTCGGATCATCGATCACCTCATCGAGTGAACGTATCTGCAGCGGGAGTTGGCGGGGTTTGCGGGCCTCCATGATGGTTCGGTCAGCACACCTCTTCGGTCCAGGAGCAGCAGTGCCACAGCAGCAGACGAGCAGTCCCGGGCAGGGGCAGCAATTCGACTGGTGGGCCGCTCCCGCCGCCGCACGCCAGTCCGGTGCGGGCCAGTCCGGTGCGTACCAGTCAGGTGCGTACCCGAATGCGGGCCAGTCCGGTGCGTACCCGGGTGCGGGCCCGTCCGGTGCGGACTGGTCCGGCCGGTCGAACCCGGTACCCGCTCCGGCACCGGCGGCACCGGCGGCGCAGCCTTCGCCGGCGGCACCGGGCGCGCCCCGCGCCCGGGCCACCACCGCGGGCCTGCCGTCCACCGCCGGGGCCATGCCCGCGCGGCCCGGCCAGCACCCGGTCCCGCCGCTGCCCGGGCGGTCCGGACCGTCCCCCGCCGAAGCCCGGCCCGCCGTGGACAGCAGCACCGAGGTGTACCGCACCGTCCAGGCCAGCGGCGCGTTCCAGGAGATCCGGCACAGCTACCGGGCGTTCGTCTTCCCCGTCAGCGGCGCCTTCCTCGGCTGGTACCTGATGTACGTCGCCGCCCAGGCCGCCGCGCCGGGCGTGATGCGCAGCCAGATCGCCGGACCGGTCAACGTGGCCTGGCTGCTCGGGCTGCTGCAGTTCGCCACGACCTTCGTGCTCACCTGGCTCTACGCCCGCAACGCCCGCACCAAGCGCGACCGGGCCGCCCTGGGCCTCCGCTGGGACACCCAGGACCAGCTGCGATGAGGACCGCCACCCCGCCCCCCGTCGCCCCCACCGGCGACCACCACGACCTGGCCATCGCGCTGTTCGCCGTCATCGTCCTGGTCACCCTGGCCATCACCCTCTGGGTGGGCCGCCAGGGCAGTGCCGCCGAGGACTTCTACGCCGGCGGCCGCGACTTCACCCCGCTGCAGAACGGCTTCGCCCTCTCCGGCGACTACCTCTCCGCAGCCTCCTTCCTCGGCGTCGCCGGGCTGATCGCGCTGTACGGCTACGACGGCGTGCTCTACAGCATCGGCTTCCTGGTCGCCTGGCTGGTGGTGCTGATGCTGGTCGCCGAGCTGGTCCGCAACGCCGGCCGGTACACCCTCGCCGACGTGCTGGCGCTGCGGCTGCGCCGCCGCAAGGTCCGGGCGGCGGCCGGCGGTGCCAGCGTCGTCGTCACGCTGTTCTACCTGGTCGCCCAGATGGTCGGCGCCGGCAGCCTGGTCGCCCTGCTGCTCGGCACCAACAGCTCCGGGGCCCGGACGTGGACCATCGTGGCGGTCGGCGGCCTGATGATCATCTACGTCACGGTCGGCGGGATGCGGGCCACCACCTGGATCCAGATCGTCAAGGCCGTCCTGCTGGTGGCCGGCTCGGTGCTGCTCACCGTGCTGCTGATGGTCCGCTTCCACGGGGACGTCGCCGAACTGATGCGGCAGGCCGCCCAGCACAGCGGCGCCGGGCAGCGCTACCTGGAGCCGGGTCTCAAGTACGGCAAGAGCTTCACCAGCCGGCTGGACTTCTTCAGCCTCGGCCTGGCGCTGGTCCTGGGCACCGCCGGGCTGCCGCACATCCTGTCCCGCTTCTACACCGTGCCGACCGCCCGGGCCGCCCGTCGCTCCACCATGTGGGCGATCGGGCTGGTCGGCGGCTTCTACCTGATGGCGATCGCGCTCGGCCTGGGCGCCACCGCGCTGGTCGGCTCGGCCGAGGTACGGCACGCCAACCCGGCGGGGAACACCGCCGTCCCGCTGTTGGCCCTGGTGCTCGGCGGCGGGAACGGCAGCACCGGTGGGGTGGTGCTGTTCGCGCTGATCTCGGCGATCGCCTTCGCCACCATCCTCGCCGTGGTCGCCGGGCTGACGCTCGCCTCCTCGGCGGCCTTCGCCCACGACATCTGGGCGGGCGCCTGGCGGGGCCGGCCGCGCCGCCGCTCCCACGGCCGGCGGGCCGCCGTCCCGGCCTCCCGGCGGGCACGCGCCGCCCGGGCGCGCGGTGAGGTCACCGAGCGCGAGGAGGTCGGGGTCGCGCGGGCCGCCGCGGTGGGGATCGGGGCGGTCGCGATCGCGCTCAGCCTCTTCGCCCAGCAGATGAACGTCGCCTTCCTGGTCGGCCTGGCCTTCGCCGTCGCCGCCTCGTCCAACCTTCCGGTGCTGCTGTACAGCCTGTTCTGGCGGCGGTTCACCCCGCGCGGCGCAGTCTGGTCGGTGTACGGCGGACTGGTCCCGGCCGTGCTGCTGGTGGCCTTCTCGCCGGTGGTCTCCGGCAGCAAGGCGGCGCTCTTCCCGGGGGTGGACTTCCACTGGTTCCCGCTGGAGAACCCGGGCATCGTCTCCATCCCGCTCGGCTTCCTGGCCGGCTGGCTCGGCACCATCACCTCGCCCGAGCCGGCCGACCCGGACCGCTACGCCGAGCTGGAGGTCCGCTCCCTCACCGGAGCCGGGGCGGCCTGAGCGGCCCCGTTCCACGGACCCCGGCGGGCTCGGCCCCGCCGGGGTCCCGCGCGTCCGGGCCGGGTCAGGGGCCGTCCGGCGGACAGCCCCTAAGCGCGGACGGCCAGCCCGTACCGGTGCTCGGGCCGCCCGGTGTCCCCGTACCGCAGGGTGAGCCGCAGCCGGCTGTCGCGTTCCAGCTGCTTGAGGTAGCGCTGCGCGGTGGAGCGGCTCAGCCCGGTGGCGTCCGCGACCTCCTGGGCGGACAGCGGCCGCCCCGCCCGGCGCAGCACCCCGAGCACCAGGTCGGTGGTCGGCGCCGAATGGCCCTTGGGCAGTGCGGCCGCCGGGGCCGCCGCGCTGCGCAGGGTGGCGAACAGCCGGTCCACCTCGTCCTGACCCGCCTCGCGGGCGGCCGGCCCGGCCAGCGCGTGCCGCAGCTGCGCGTAGGCGACCAGCTTCTCCCGCAGCCCCGCGAAGGTGAACGGCTTCACCAGGTACTGCAGGGCGCCGTGCTGCATCGCCGCGTGCACGGTGGAGACGTCCCGCGCGGCCGTCACCATCATCACGTCGCAGGCCACCTGCCGGTCGCGCAGCCGCCGGACCAGGGCCAGGCCGCTCTCGTCCGGCAGGTGGTGGTCCAGCAGCAGCAGATCGACCGGGTGCCGCTCCAGCGCCGCCAGCGCCTCGCCGGCCGAGTGCGCGGTGCCGGTCACCCGGAACCCGGGCACCTTGGCCACGTACGCGGCGTGCACGTCGGCGACCCGGAAGTCGTCGTCCACCACGAGTACGTCGATCATCACGCCTCCACGAGCGGTGCGGTGGGCCGGTGGCCTTCGACCCCCGGGTGCCCGGGGCCGGTGTGCCCGGATCCGGCCGGCAGGGCCTCGGTGTGCAGGGCCCCGGTGTGCAGGGCCTCGGGCAGCTCGACGGTGAACCGGGCGCCGCCGAGCGGGCCGGCGTCGAGCACGATCCGGCCGCCGGTCCGTTCGACCAGCCGCCGCACCATCGCCAGCCCCAGCCCGCGCGGCCGGTGCGCGGGCGCGTCCTTGCTGCTCCACCCCTCCTCGAAGACCCGCTCGCGCAGCTCCTCCGGCACGCCCGGGCCGCTGTCCGTGACCTCGGCCAGCAGTGTGGAGCCGGCCGCGGCCAGCGTCACCTCCACCCGGCCGCCGCCCGGCGCCAGCGCGTCCACGGCGTTGTCGACCAGGTTGCCGAGCACCGTGACCAGCGTTCGGGCGTCCACCACCGCGTCCGGCAGGTGCGCCGCCGGGGCCACCACCAGCCGGACGCCGCGCTCGCCCGCCACCGCCGCCTTGCCCGCGAGCAGCGCGGCGACGTGCGGATCCTGCACCTGCTCGGCGATCCGCGCCGCCACCACCGCGTGCGAGCCCGACTGCTCGGAGATGAACGCCATCGCCTGCTCGTGCCGGCCCAGCTCCAGCAGCCCCAGCAGGGTGTGCATCCGGTTGGCGTGCTCGTGGTCCTGCGCCCGCAGCGCCTCGGTGAGGCTGCGCGTGGTGTCCAGCTCGCGGACCAGGGACTCCAGCTCGGTCCGGTCGCGCAGGGTCACCACCGCGCCGCCCGCCGGGCCCTCGCCGGGCTCCCGCCGGCCGGGCGGACGGCGGGAGCCCGAGGACAGGCCCGGCGCCGTGGCCATCCGGTTCACGACCAGCACCCGGTCGTCCCGCACGGCCGGCAGGTCCGTACCGGCGATCCGCCCGGCCAGCACGTCGGCCAGCCGGCCCGGCGGCAGCACCTCGTCGATCGGCCGGCCGGTGCAGCCGTCGGGCAGGCCCAGCAACCGGACCGCCTCGTCGTTGGCCAGCCGGATCCGGCCGCGCTCGTCCAGCGCCACCATGCCCTCGCGGATGCCGTGCAGCATCGCCTCGCGCTCCACCAGCAGCGCCGAGATGTCGGCCAGCGCGATGTTGTGGGTGCGGCGCTTCAACCGCCGGGCCAGCACCAGGGTGGCGACGGTGCCCGCGGCCAGGCCGGCGCCCGCGCACAGCAGGATCCCGGTGAGCATCGTGAGCAGCCGGCGCCGGATCGAGTCGTCGCTGATGCCGACCGACACCTCGCCGACGATCCGCCCGCCGGCCGCCCGCAGCGGCACCTTGCCGCGCGCGGTGCGGCCCAGCGTGCCCTCCTGGATGGCGGTGACGCTGCGGCCGCTGAGCGCCGGCTCGGGGTCGGTGGACACCCGCTGCCCGATCCGGCCCGGGTCGGTGTGCGAGAGGCGGATCCCGTCCAGGTCGGTGACCACGACGAAACTGGCGCCGGTGGCCAGCCGGATCTGCTCGGCGTTGCGCTGCGCCGTCCCGGAGTCGCGGGCCTCGGCGGCCCGGGCGATCACGTCGTCGCTGGCGGTGGCCTGGGCGATCGACAGCGCGCGCTGCATCGCGTCGTGGTCCAGCTCGGAGCTGACCGGGGCCAGGAACAGGCCAGCCGTCACGATCGTGACACCGACGGTGACCACGGTCTGGCTGAGCAGCAGCTGGGCGAAGACCCGGCGGGGCCGACGGGGGGGCTTCATCCGGGCCTCCTCTCCTGCGGTCGGCACACCCTACGTTTCCGGCGTGCTTCTGTCAGCCGCGTCCCCGCTGTTGTAGCGGAAGCAAAAGGAGCAGAACACCCCTCAATGCGGAGAACCCGCAGTACGCCGAGAAGCCTCCCGCCGGGCCCCGGTCCGCTCCTAGCCTCCCGGGGCAAGCACAGACCCGGGAGGTCAGATGAGCACAACCCCGGTGCCGAACCCGTCGGCGGCCCCGTCGGCGGCAGCCCCGGCGATCGAGTTGGCCGGCGCGACCAAGCGCTTCCGCACCCCGTCCGGCGCCCTGCACACCGCCGTCCGCGATCTCGACCTGACCGTGGCGCAGGGCGAGTTCGTCGCCGTCGTCGGCCCCACCGGCTGCGGCAAGTCCACCACGCTGACCCTGGTCAGCGGCCTGGAGGAGCCCACCGAGGGCGACGTCCGGGTGTACGGCGAGCCGGTCGACGGGATCAACCCGCAGGTCGGCTTCGTCTTCCAGCAGGACGCCGTCTTCCCCTGGCGCACCGTCCTGTCCAACGTCACGGCCGGCCCGCGCTTCCGCGGCGTCCCCGCCGCCGAGGCGAAGGAGCGGGCCCGCGACTGGCTGGCCAGGGTCGGCCTCGGCGCCTTCGAGGACCGCTACCCGCACCAGCTCTCCGGCGGCATGCGCAAGCGCGTCGCGCTCGCCCAGACCTTCGTCAACGACCCGAAGATCCTGCTGATGGACGAGCCGTTCTCGGCGCTGGACGTGCAGACCCGCGCCCTGATGTCCGACCAGCTGCTGGAGCTCTGGGCCGGCACCGGCTCGTCCGTCGTCTTCGTCACCCACGACCTGGACGAGGCGATCGCACTGGCCGACCGGGTCGTCGTGATGACGGCCGGCCCCGCCACCGTCAAGGAGGTCTTCACCGTCGACCTGCCCCGCCCGCGCACCGTGGAGGCCGTCCGGCTGGAGCCGAGGTTCGTCGAGCTGTACCGCGAGATCTGGGCCTCGCTCGGCGAAGAGGTGCGCATCACCCGCGAGAGAGGAGCGGGTCGTGCCGCTTGAGACCGCCGCCACCACGCCGGCCGTCGCCGGGAAGCCCCCGGCGCCCGCCACCGGCCGGACCGAGGCCCGCGAACGGGCCGCCCGCCACCGGAGACTGGGCGTCAACGGAGCCCGGATCGCCGTACTCCTCGCCTTCCTCGGACTCTGGGAACTCTGCGCCCGCACCGGCGTCATCGACCCGTTCAACTTCTCCCAGCCGTCGCTGATCTGGGCGCAGATCTGGCAGTGGACCACCCACGGCACCGCGCAGGGCCCGCTCGGCGAACAGATCGGCTACACCCTCTACGAGGCCCTCACCGGCTGGGTGATCGGCGTCACCGGCGGTGTGCTGCTGGGCATCGCCCTCGGCCGGATCCGCTTCCTCGCCGACGTGTTCGGGCCCTACATCAAGGTGCTGAACGCCATCCCGCGCATCGTGCTGGCCCCGATCTTCCTGATCTGGTTCGGCCTCGGCCCGGCCTCCAAGGTCGCCTCGGCCGTGGTGCTGGTGTTCTTCCCGGTCTTCTTCAACGCCTTTCAGGGCGCCCGCGAAGTCGACCGCAACCTCGTCGCCAACGCCCGCATCCTGGGCGCCGACAACCGCAGGGTCACCCTCCAGGTGGTCATTCCCGCCGCCACCACCTGGATCTTCACCAGCCTGCACGTCAGCTTCGGCTTCGCGCTGATCGGCGCCATCGTCGGCGAGTACATCGGCGCGACCAAGGGCCTCGGCCTGCTCGTCGCCGCCGCCCAGGGCACCTTCAACGCGGCCGGCGTATACGCCGCCATGACCATCCTCGCCGTGGTCGCCCTCCTCACCGAGGGACTGCTCACCTTCGCCGAGAAGAAGCTCTTCCGCTGGAAGCCCGCGGACGCCGGCGACAGCCGCTGACCCCCGACCCCCCGGCCGCTGAGTCCGGC
>NZ_JBEYVJ010000210.1:0-12616 GCF_040643935.1 Kitasatospora sp. NPDC047058
CGCACCGGCCGCACCGGCCGCGACGCCCCCGGCGGCACCCTCCGCGGCACCCTCGGCAGCGTCCCCGGTCCCGACGCCCGCCGTGCCGCCGGAGCAGGTGCACGTCCAGGTGTTCAACGCGTCCGCGGTGGCCGGGCTCGGCGCCCGGGTCGACGCCGACCTGCGGCGGGCCGGCTTCGCCACCACCGGCGTGCCCTCCAACGCCCCGGCGGGGACGCCGCCCGGCCGGACGGTGGTCCGCTACGACCCGCGCTGGGCCGAGTCGGCCCGGACGCTGGCGGCCGCCCTGCCCGGCGCGGAGCAGACGGCCGTCCCGGGGCTCGGCCCGACCCTCCAGGTGTACGCGGGCACCGACCACCCCGCGGTGCAGGGCCCGTCCGCCGTCCCCGCTCCCCCGCCGCCCACCGCCGCGGCCCCCTCCGCCCCACCGGTGACGGCCGAGACGGCGGCGGACATCATCTGCCCGTGAGACGACGCGGCAGGGGCCGGGTGCTGTCGCGCACCCGGCCCATGCCGTCCCCCGGTCCCCCGATCCGGGGGTCAGTCCGTCGCGATCGCCGCGAGGACGTTCATCCGCCCGGCCCGGAAGGCCGGGATGAGGGCCGCCACCAGGCCGATGACCACCGAGGCGATCAGCGTGGCGACGATCGTGCCGGCCGGCACGGCCAGGCTCGCCAGCCCCTGGTCCTTCAGCACCTGCTGCCCGGTGACGCCCCAGGCCAGGCCGAGGACGGTGCCGAGGACGGCGCCGAACAGGGCGATGACCACGGACTCCAGCCGGATCATCCGGCGCAGCTGGCGGCGGGAGAGCCCGATCGCCCGCAGCAGGCCGATCTCGCGGGTCCGCTCGACCACCGACAGCGCCAGGGTGTTGACCACGCCGAGCACCGCGACCACGATCGCCAGGCCGAGCAGCCCGTAGATCATGTAGAGCAGGGTGTTGACCTGCTCCTGGACGAGGTCCTTGTAGCCGGCCTGGTCCCGGACCTTGAGCTGCGGGTAGTCCTTGAGCGAGTCCTCCAGCGCGGCAAGCGTCTTGGCGACGTCCGCGCCGGGCGCGGCCTTGCCGTAGACCACCTCGTCGGCCGGGAGCTCCGCGGCCGGGACGGCCTTGGCCACGGTGTCGATGGCGATGAAGGTGGCACCGTTGAAGAGCGAGTCGCCCTTGGACGTCACGACCCCGACCGGCACGGACTGGGTCCGGCCCTGGCCGTAGTCGATCTTCACCTGGTCGCCGACCTTGAGGCCGTGCTCCTTGGCGAAGTCCTCGGCGACCACCAGCGAGCCCTGCTTCAGCGACTCCACCGCGCCGGACCGGACCGGCAGCCGGAAGTCGTCGGTGAAGTGCGCCGACACCGCGGAGAGCCGCGTCTTCACGGCCTTCCCGTCCGGCCCGGTGACCACCCCGCGCAGACCCTTCTGCTCGGTGACGTGCTCCACGCCCGGGGTGCGCTGCGCCGCCTGGACCATCGCGTCGCCGATGATCCCCTGGCTGCTGGAGACGACGTAGTCCGCGCCGACCGACTTGTCGATCTGCTCGTTGGTGGACTTGACCACCGAGGAGGTGAAGACCGAGGCACCGATCACCAGCGCCAGGCCGATCATCAGCGCGGCGGCGGTGGCGCCGGTCCGCCGCGGGTTGCGCATCGCGTTGCGCTGGGCGAGCTTGCCGGACGGGCCGAACACGGCCGGCAGCAGCGCGCCGAGCACCCGGACCACCGTGGTGGCCAGCAGCGGGCCGAGGACGACGAACCCGACCAGCGTGAGCAGCACGCCGAGGCCGAGGTACTGGCCGCCGGTGGCCGCCTTGTCGGCGCCCGCGGCGAGCGCCAGCAGGCCGCCGCCGGCCGCGGTCAGGACGAGGCCGGTCACGGTGCGGACCAGGTTGGAGCGCGCCTCGGCCGGGGTGCCGTGGTCGCGCAGGGCGGCCATCGGCGCGATCCGGCTCGCCCGGCGGGCCGGGATCCAGGCCGCCAGCACGGTGATCACGATGCCGACCGCGTACGCCGCGACGGGCACGTTCAGCCCGATCTGCAGGTCGGTCGCGCTCAGGTTCATGCCGACGGCCTTCATCAGCTGGATCAGGCCGGTGGCCAGGCCGAGGCCGGCGCCGAGGCCCAGCGTCGAGCCGAGCAGGCCGAGGATCAGCGCCTCCACCAGCACCGAGCGGTTGACCTGCCTCCGGCTGCCGCCGATGGCGCGGAGCAGGCCGATCTCCCGGGTGCGCTGGGCGACCAGCATGGAGAAGGTGTTGATGATCAGGAAGCCGCCGACCAGCAGCGAGATGCCGGCGAAGCCGAGCATCGCGTACTTCATGAAGTTGAGGAAGGAGCCGACGCTCTTGTTGTTCTCCTCCTTCTGCTCGGCCGCGGTCTTCACCTGGTAGCCGCCGCCCAGCGTGCCGAGCGCGTCGGCCTTGAGCTGCTCGTTGCTGCGGCTGCCGTCGCCGAAGACCTCGACCGAGGTGAACTCGGCCTTGCCGAGCAGGTCCCGCTGCGCCGTCGGGGTGTCCAGGAAGGCCAGCGCCGCACCCGGGTTGGTGGTCTTGAAGGTGGCGATGCCGGCGATCGAGAAGTCGTGGGTGCCGTTGGTGGCGGTGATGACGCGCAGCTTGTCGCCGAGGCCGAGCTTCGCCTTCTTCGCCGTGTCGGCGTCCAGCACGACCTGGTCGGCGCCCTGCGGCACGTGGCCGCTGGTGATCTCGACCGAGTTGCGCGGGGTGTCGGTCCAGTTCCCGGTCAGCGTCGGGGCGCCGCCGGTCGGGCCGATCTGCTTGTTGGTGACCGGGTTGACCAGCACGGCGTTGGAGACGAAGACCTGCCCGAGGGCCTGCTTCACACCGGTGGTCGCGGCGACCTTCTCGACGGTCCCGGCCGGCAGGGTCGGGACGGTGGCCTGCGGCCCGTCGTCCTCGTCCTCCAGTCCGGCCTTGGGCGGCTGGACGGAGATGTCCGAGGCGGTCGAGGCGAACAGCCGGTCGAAGGTGCTGGTGGCGGTGTTGGAGAACACCAGCGTGCCGGACACGAACGCGACCGAGAGCACGACCGCGATCAGGGAGAGCGCCATCCGCCCCTTGTGGGCGAAGAAGCTCCGAAGTGACGTCTTGAGCAGCATGGTCCTGGGTCCGCCCGCTCAGCTGGTGCGCTTGCCGTCGAAACGGCGCATGCGCTCGAGGACGGAGTCGGCGGTGGGGGCGTGCATCTCGTCGACGATCACGCCGTCGGCGAGGAAGAGCACGCGGTCCGCGTAGCCGGCGGCGACCGGGTCGTGGGTGACCATGACGATGGTCTGGCCCAGCTCGTCCACCGAGCGGCGCAGGAAGGTGAGCACCTCGGCGCCCGCCCGGGAGTCGAGGTTCCCGGTGGGCTCGTCCCCGAAGATGATCTCGGGGCGGGCGGCCAGCGCCCGGGCCACCGCGACGCGCTGCTGCTGGCCGCCGGAGAGCTGGGTCGGGCGGTGCTTGAGCCGGCCGGCCAGGCCGACGGTCTCGACCACCTGGTCGAGCCAGGCGGCGTCCGGCCTGCGGCCGGCGATGTCCATCGGGAGCGTGATGTTCTCCAGCGCGTTCAGCGTCGGGAGCAGGTTGAACGCCTGGAAGATGAAGCCGATCTTGTCCCGGCGCAACTTGGTGAGCTGCTTGTCCTTGAGGCCGGTGATCTCGGTGTCGCCGATCCAGATCCGGCCCTCGGTCACGGTGTCCAGGCCGGCCAGGCAGTGCATCAGGGTCGACTTGCCGGAGCCCGAAGGGCCCATGATCGCGGTGAACCGGCCGCGCTGGATGTCCACGTCCACCGCATCCAGCGCGGTGACTCTCGTCTCGCCGCTGCCGTAGGCCTTGGTCACCTGCCGCGCCGAGGCGGCGACGGCACCGGCGCCGCCGGGAATCTGGGGGTCGTACACGGCTGCTGCTGCCGTCGTCACTGAAGTCTCCTAAGAAGTGGGCCCACCCGTCGGCCCCCGGCCACGTCGCCCGCTCCTGTGCCACGACGGGTTCAGGAGGCGGTCCTCGACCGGGAGTCGGCCCCACCCTCTCCGGCGTACCGGGCTGCCGACCCGGTCGAACCGGACCCTCTTCGGACTGGCGGGGATGTGATCCACGTTAGGAGCGGCGGCGCGTTCCCTCGTCATCCGCCGGGATGAAGCGCCTCAACCGTAGTTGTACGGGGCGCGGCACCCCTCCCCCTAGGGGTAGCCGCCACCCGTCTCGGGGTCGGCCCGTACGGGCCGGACCCGCGGCCCCGTCAGCCGGTGAGCGCGGGCACCGCGAGCCGCTCCACCGCGCTCGCGAACGCCTCGACCACCGGGGTCAGCAGCACGTCCGTCTCGCGCTCGATCGCGGTGCCGCCGTCCTCCCGGACGGTGATGTGGCGGTCGAGCACGAACCAGCCCTGGGTGACGTGGCCGGCGCCCATCGAGCTGAGCACCGGGCGGAGCGCGTAGTCCACCGCCAGCACGTGCGCGGTGGAGCCGCCGGTGGCCAGCGGCAGGACGGCCTTGCCGGTCAGGGCGCGCTGCGGCAGCACGTCCAGCAGGGTCTTCAGCAGGCCCGAGTACGCGGCCTTGTAGACCGGGGTGCCGATGACGACGCCGTCCGCCCGGGCGAACAGGTCGGCGGCGGCGGCGATCTCGGGGTGCGAGAAGTCCGCCGAGAGCAGGGCGTGCGCGGGCAGGCTGCGCGCCTCGAACGGGACGACGTGGTGGCCGCGGGCCTCCAGCTGCGCGTCGACGTGGCGCAGCAGGCGGGTGGTACGGGAGGTCGCGGACGGGGAGCCGGAAACGGACAGCACGGTGGCCATGGAGTTCACCTCTGGGGCGGGAAGCGGGACGGCGCCGGGGCGGGGGCGGTGCCGGAGCGGGAGGGCGCTGGAGCGGGAACGGCGGTGCGGCGGCCGCGTCACGGCAGCGGGCGGGGAGCTGCGCCGGCGTCGGGGAGGAGGAGCGGAGGGTTCTTCGGGCGAACGTCAGCCACGACAGAGCGAACAGGACACACGCTGGAGGTCGACGTGCCGCCGACGCGTGAGGGTCCATCGCTGATCCATGGCGGTCATGCAAACACGCAGCGTTCCGGCCGGTCAAGAATCGTTCCGGCTGGTGAAACAAGGGGTGGGACGGCCGGCGGGGCGGGCGCGGCCCCGCGAGGGTCCCGCGAAGGTCCCGCGAACTTGCGGCGGAACGATCCGGCGCGTGCATCAAAACGGCTACAAGCGGCCTGGTGGGGGCCCCGGGGGGAGTCACCGCGCCCGGCGTCGGGCATCCTCTCCCACATGAACACGTGGCAGGAGGGCCGCCCGGGCGGCGGCGGGAACCCCTACGGCGGCAGCGGCAACGGCGGCGGCGGCGCGTACGGGCGTAGCGGGGGCGGTACGGCGGCCGAACCGCCGCTGCCGGCTTCGCTGAACCCGCGCGGACCGGGCGCCCCGGCGCCGCGCCGGCCCGCTCCGCAGGAGCAGGGGTACGGGCAGCCCCAGCCGTCCGGGCAGCCGGGCTCCGGCCAGCAGGGCTTCGGGCCCTCGCAGGGCTACGGGGCCCCGCAGGACTACGGGCAGCCGCAGCCGTACGGGCAGCCGGGCCGGCCCGGGGTGCCGCCGCAGGGGCCGGGCGGTCCGGCCGGCGCTCCCGGTGCGCCGGGCGGGCCGATAGCCCCGGGCGGCACCGAGCCGCCCTCCGCCGCGAGCCCGTCGCGCTGGCCGAAGCGCCGGATCGTGAAGTGGTCGGTGTTCGGCGTGCTGACCGTGATGATGGTCACCGCCGTCTCGACCTGGTTCTGGGCCGACTCCAAGCTCAACCACGAGAACGTGCTCACCGACTACCCGGGCCGTCCGGCCGCCGGCAAGGGCACCAACTGGCTGATCGTCGGCTCGGACAGCCGCAACGGGCTCTCCGACTCGCAGGAGGAGGACCTCCACACCGGTCATGCGGGCGGCAAGCGCAGCGACTCGATGATGGTCCTGCACATCGGGGACAACGGGAACACCCTGATGAGCATCCCGCGCGACTCGTGGGTGCCGATCCCCGAGCACGCGGGCGACAACGGGAAGACCGTCAAGGCGACCACTTCGAAGATCAACTCGGCCTTCGCGTCGGGCGGCGGCAAGCTGCTCGCGCAGACCGTCGAGCTGAACACCGGCATCCGCATCGACCACTACGCGGAGATCGGCTTCGCCGGGTTCGTCGGCATCGTCGACTCGGTCGGCGGCGTGGACATGTGCATCGAGCAGGACGTCAAGGACAAGGACTCCGGCCTCGACCTCAAGGCCGGCTGCCAGACCCTCACCGGCACCCAGGCGCTGGCCTTCGTGCGCCAGCGGCACCAGATGGCCGACCAGGACCTCGGCCGGATGCGCAACCAGCAGAAGTTCCTCGGCGCGCTGGCCAAGCAGGCCGCGTCGCCGGCCACCGTGCTCAACCCGTTCACCTTCTACCCGCTGGTGGACTCCGGCCTCGGCACCCTGATCGTCGACGAGGACGCCGGCCTGACCGACCTCGGCTCGCTCTTCCTCGCCATGAAGGACGTCAACGGCGGCAGCGGCAAGAGCATCACCGTCCCGATCGCCGACCCGGACTTCCGGACCAGCACCGGCGAGTCCGCGGTGAAGTGGGACAGCGCCAAGGCCAAGCAGGTCTTCGAGGCGTTCAAGAACGACACCGCGGTTCCGAGCACGAAGTAACGCCCGCGACCCGCGCAAACGCCGCGGAGCAGGAAGTCGGCCGGGCCGACTTCCTGCTCCGCGGTGCGCCGGAGGCGGTGGAATTACTCCACGATGCCCGAGTCGGCGATGGTGATCTTCGCCTTGGTGCGGCCGCTCTGCGAGCCGAGCGACTCGATCTTCTTCACCAGGTCCATGCCGTCGACGACCTCGCCGAAGACGACGTGCTTGCCGTCCAGCCAGTCGGTCGCGATGGTGGTGATGAAGAACTGCGAGCCGTTGGTGTTGCGGCCCGCGTTGGCCATCGAGAGCTGGCCCGGCTTGGTGTGCTTGACCTGGAAGTTCTCGTCCGCGAACTTCTCGCCGTAGATGCTCTTGCCGCCGGTGCCGTCACCGCGGGTGAAGTCACCGCCCTGCAGCATGAAGCTCGGGATCACGCGGTGGAAGGACGAGCCCTTGTAGCCGAAACCGTGCTGGCCGGTGGCCAGCTCGCGGAAGTTCTGCGCGGTCTTCGGGACGATGTCGTCGAACAGCGTGAAGACGATCCGGCCGGCCGGCTCGTCGTTGATGGTGATGTCGAAGTAAACGTTGGAACCCATACAGGGATCATGGCATGCCGTGGCGCCCGGTGCGCGACGCACCCCGGACACCCGTCACACGCCGCTATCGGGTCCGCGCGCGGAGTACCCGCGGCCGACGGGCACGCGGGCCGGCCGGACAGCCCTCGGCGCCTTCCCCTCCCGCCCGGGCCCGGGTCCGCGGACCGGGCGGGCGGTGGCCTCCGGCGCCACCGGGCGGCCGGCCCACGAGGGACCCTAGGATCACCAGCACCAACTGACCGAGGGAACGGGACATGGGTGCACGGCGGGTCGGGGTCTACCTGGCACACCCGAAGCCGGGGAGCTTCAACCACGCGCTGTTCGAGGCCGTGGTGGACGAACTGCGCGGGCGCGGTTGCGAGGTGCTCGCGCACGACCTGTACGCGGAGGGGTTCGCACCGGAGCTGACCGCCGGGGAGACCGGGACGGTCGACCCGGCCGACGAGTCCGCCGACCCGCAACTGGCCCTGCACCGGGCGGAGGTGGCCACCCTCGACGCGCTGGTCCTGGTCCACCCGAACTGGTGGGGCATGCCGCCGGCCGTCCTCGCCGGGTGGGTGCAGCGCGTCATGGCCCCCGGGGTGGCGTACAAGCTCGGCACCGCGGACGGCGAGCCGGCCGGGCTGCTCCGGGCCGGCCGGGCGCTGGTGCTGAACACCTCCGACACCCCGGAGGCGCGCGAGCACGGCGAGTTCGGCGACCCGTTGCAGCGGATCTGGGCGGCCTGCGTCCTGCCGTACGTGGGCGTGGAGGACGTCCGCCGGGTCGTCTTCCGGACGGTGACGGACTCGTCGGCGGACACCCGCGCACAGTGGCTACGCCAGGCGCGGGAGGAGGCGTCTGCGCTGATCGACTGAGCCGGGCGTACGCCGGGCGCGCCCGCGGTTGGACGGCGCGCGCCGTACCGACCGACCCGGCCGGTACACCCGGGTGACGGGCCGGCCGTCCGTGCTAGAACCGACGGCGGGCCGCCAACCACCGTTGCCCGCCCGCGTTCCCGTGCGACCTCAGGCCACCGATCATCCTTGGGAGACCCATGTCCGCCGCACGCTCCGCCCGCACCGCCCGCTTCGCCCTGGCCACGGCCGCCGCCCTCACCCTGCCGCTCTCCGGCGCCACCGTGGCAACGGCCGCCACCAACGCCACCACCGGTCTGGACAACACCTGGGCGTGCAGCGTCCCGTCCGGGTACGTCTACGACGCGGTCCAGCAGACCAGCGCCTGCGGCTCGGGCCGCTGGACGGGCCCGTCCTTCCACCTGCGCACCCCGACGGACTGGATGACCGCCTGCAGCACCGTGCCCGGTTTCGTCTACGACCAGGTCACCGGCACCACCGGCTGCGACCAGCTGGGCCGCACCCCGACCACGACGTACCGGCTGCGCGTCCCGGTCGACGGGATGACCGCCTGCACCACCAACCCGGGCTGGACGTACGACCAGGTCACCAGCACCTCCGGCTGCAGCCAGATGTCCGGCGTCACGTCCACCACCTTCCGCCTCCGGGTGCCTGCGAGCGGCCTGTGGGTCTGCAGCGTCCCCAACGGCTGGACGTTCAACTCCACCACCAGCAACACCGACTGCAGCCAGCTCCGGGGCGTCACCGCCACCAAGTACCGGCTCGCCTGACCCGCGGCCTCCCCGTGAGACGGGGAGCAGGAGGCCGACCGGGCCGGCTTCCCGCTCCGGGCGGCGTCCTGACGTCAGGCGTCACGGCGTCCTGACGTCAGGCCTCGGGTGTCACGTGTCAGGCGTCGTCCCCGAGGTCCAGCTCGGCGACCTCCTGGTCCCCGCTGAGCTCGCCGGTGGGGCGGAACCCCAGACGGGCGTAGAAGCCGGCCGGACCGGCGTCGCCGGGCACGTAGGTGACCGTCGCCCGGCGGCCGCCGCGGCGGCGGATCTCGGCGCAGACCTGCTCGACCGCGAAGCGGCCGTAGCCCCCGCCCTGCGCGTCGGCGGCGATGTTGAGCCGCCAGAGACCGGAGCGGGGCCGGTCCTCCGGCTGGTCCGGATAGAAGGTGACGTCGAAGAACGCCATGACGAAGCCGACCAGCCGGTCGCCGTCGAGGACCAGCCGGGGCCAGGCCGTCTCGCCGTACGCGTAGGCCTCGGCCAGCGACTTGACCACCGGGGCCACCAGCCCCTCCTGGTCCGGCCGGACCTTCAGGGCCAGCGCGGCGTCGATGGTGGCGGGGGTGACGGGTTCGAGGCGCAACGAGGTGGGCATGCCGGCCACCCTAGTCAGCCGGTTCGCCCCTGTCGCCCGGGTTTTGCCTGGTCACCGGGGTCGGCGCGCGGTCCTGCCCGGCCTCCCCGGCGTTGCACCCCTGCCGCCCTGCCCGGCTCACGGAGCCGGGGTGAAGACCAGGGACGCGTTGTGCCCGCCGAATCCGAAGGAGTTGGTGAGGGCCGCGGTCAGCGCGCCGTGCCGCGGGACGCCGGCCACCACGTCCAGCTTCACCGCCGGGTCGAGGGTCTCCAGGTTGCGGGTGGCCGGGACGACGCCGTCGCGCAGGGCGAGGACGGCGGCCAGCGCGCCGACCGCGCCGGCCGCACCGAAGAGGTGGCCCGTCATCGACTTGGTGGCGGTCACGGCCGGGTGCAGGCCGATCGCATCGGTGACCGACTCGGCCTCGACCAGGTCGCCCAGCGGGGTCGAGGTGGCGTGCGCGTGGACCAGGTCGATGTCGCGCGGGGCGAGCCCGGCCTCGGCCACCGCCCGGCGCATCGCCCGGACCTGGCCCTCGGCCGCGGCCGCCGTGATGTGGTGGGCGTCCGAGGTGACGGCCGCGCCCGCCAGGGTGGCGTGCGCCCGCGCCGAGCGGGCGGCGGCGAACCCGGCCCGTTCCAGGACGACGACCACCGAGCCCTCGCCGATGACGAAGCCGTCCCGGTCGGCGTCGAACGGCCGGGACGCCCGCCCGGGCTCGTCGTTGCGGGTCGAGTGGGCCTTGGCCTGGGCGAACCCGGCGATCGGCAGCGGGCAGATGCACGCCTCGGCGCCGCCGGCCACCACCACGTCGGCCCGGCCGAGCCGGATCAGGTCCAGGCCCATCGCGATCGCCTCGGCACCGGACGCGCAGGCGCTCACCGGGGTGTGTGCGCCGGCCCGCGCGCCCAGTTCGATGGAGACCCAGGCGGCGGGACCGTTCGCCATCAGCATCGGCACGGTGTGCGGGGAGACCTTCCGCACGCCGGAGGCCTCCAGCACGTCGTCCTGGCCGAGCAGGGTGAGCGCGCCGCCGGTGCCGGTGCCGATCACCACGGCCAGCCGTTCCGGGTCCACCTCGGGCGCCCCGGCGTCGGCCCAGGCCTGGCGGGCGGCGATCAGCGCCACCTGCTCGCAGCGGTCCATCCGCCGGGCCTGCACCCGGTCCAGCACCTCGGACGGCTCGACCTTGAGCCGGCCGGCGATCCGGACCGGCAGCCCGCCCGCCCAGTCCTCCTCGATCGCGCGGATGCCCGACTCGCCGGCCAGCATCCCGGCCCAGGTGGAGGCGACGTCCCCGCCGAGCGGCGTGGTCGCGCCGAGTCCGGTGACCAGCACTCCGCTGTTGTCGACACTCATCGAAGAAAACCCCCTGGCTGTTGTGGAGATTGTGGAATGGACACAACCCCCCGTGCCGGTGGGCACGAGGAGCCGCCGCCCCCTCGGCCACTCTGCCAGGACAGTGATGGTCAATCAGGTGTGTAAGCCAACCGATTCGAGGAGCGCATCCTTGTGGACTTCCACCAGGTTCGACCGGGTCACTCGGCGTCGAGGTCGGTGCTCCGGCCGAGCTTCTCCCAGTCCCGGAGCTCCTGGCCGGCGGCGTCGAGATTGCCGAGGATCGCGTCGACGGCGTCGTTCCCGAGGGCGAGCCGCAGCGGGGTCCGCTCGGCGTCCAGGGCGGCCAGGATCGCGGCGGCGGCCTTGGCCGGGTCGCCGGGCTGCCTGCCGTCGCTCTCCGGCAGCCCGGTACGGACCGGGCCGACCACCGCGTCGTACGCCGGGATGGCGGCCGCCTGGGCGAGCGCGCCCGCACCGGCGAAGGAGGTGCGGAAGGCGCCGGGCTCGACGATCAGCACCTTGATGCCGAACTGGGCGACCTCCTGGGCCAGCGCCTCGGAGAGCCCCTCCAGCGCGAACTTGGTCGCCGAGTACGCACCCACACCGGGGAAGGAGAACCGCCCGCCCATGCTGCTCAGCTGGACGACGGCACCCGAGCCCTGGGCCCGCATGTGCGGCAGGACGGCGCGGGTGAGCGCGGCCGGGCCGAAGAAGTGCAGCTCCATCAACTCCCGCAGCTCGCGGTCGGTGTACTCCTCGACGGCGCCGATCAGACCGCGGCCGGCGTTGTTCACCAGGACGTCGATCCGCCCGTGCCAGAGCAGGGTGTCCGCCACCACGGCGGCGATCGCGGCCTGGTCGGTGACGTCCAGCCGGACCGGGACGACCCGGTCGGGGTGGGCGGCGGCCAGGTCGTCCAGGGTGCCGGGGCGGCGGGCGGCCGCCACCACGGTGTCGCCGGCGGCCAGCGCGGCCTCCGCGATGGCCCGGCCGAAGCCGGAGTTGGCGCCGGTGATCAGCCAGACCCGGCCGGTCGCGTGCTTCTGCCCAGAGGTGCCGGTCATCCGAGGTTCCCCGTCTTTCCTTGAAAGTCATGGACGTTGACACCCCCCATGCTTCTGCCCGGCCCCCGGGAGCGTCCAAGACAGAAGCCTGGTCGATCGATAAGGGCGCTTTATGATCACCGCATGGAGCTGCGCCAGCTGCGCTACCTGATCGCGATCGCCGACGAGGGCAATCTCGGCCGGGCCGCCACCCGCCTGTACGTCAGCCAGCCCGCCCTCTCGTACGCCCTGCGGAACCTGGAGACCGAACTGGGCGTCCGCCTCTTCGACCGCCACTCGGGCGGGGTCAGCGCCACCGCGGCCGGGCGCGACGTGGTCGCCGAGGCCCGCCGCACCGTCGCCCAGGCCGAGCGGATCACGGCCGCCGCCGAGCGGCACCGGCGGGCGGCGAGCGGGGTGCTGCGGGTCGGCTTCGAGGCCAGCGGCGCGGGCGAGTTGACGACCCGGGCGCGCGCCGAGTTCGCCCGCCGGCACCCGGGCGTACGGGTCGAACCGAAGCGCTTCGACTGGGGCCAGGAGGCCGAGGCGCTGCGCGACGGCCGGGTGGACGTCGCCTTCGTCTGGCTGCCCGCCGACCTCACCGGGCTGCACGCCGAGACCGTCCACACCGAGCCGCGGATCGCCGGGCTGCCGGCCGGCCACCGGCTGGCCGGGCGGGCGGGTGCCGACCCGGCGCTCAAGGCGTTCTACGGGCAGCAGATCGCCTGGGCGCCGTGCGCCGACGACCCGAAGACCACGAAGGTCGACGAGTCCGTGGT